>NZ_MJUY01000018.1:0-790 GCF_002237635.1 Acetobacterium sp. MES1 | reverse complement strand
GATATTGAGAATTATACTGATAAAGAAATTATTGAAAAAGAATGTCCGACGCTTTCCACTGTTCATGCAATGAAACCGGCCTTTCTTACAAAGCTGCAGGAAAAACCCGACGAAAAGCTGGACAAAGCCTATGATCTGAGCCGGGAAATCACCAAGATCCATATCAATGCCGGTAAAAAGACCAAAATGCGGCCGGTCGATATTGTCGGGACGCTCTGCAATCTGGAGGGGATGACAGCAGCGGATATCGGCGTGATTACGATCCTGGATGTCTCCACCTTCGTGGAAATTCTTAACAACAAAGGCCCGCAGGTGCTAAAAGAGCTGCAAACCCGAAACATCAAAGGACGGCCGAGAAAGGTAACCCTCGCCGAAGATAAACCGGTTACGATTGCCCGAAAAAAACCGATCCGTCGATTTTATTAATTAAACTTAGTGCTTTACGTGAGGAGCCCATGGATTATTTAACCGCCATTACCGCATTTAAACCCGAATCAGCTCAGGAACAGGCCGATCAACAGACCTTTATCCGATTTATTCATAATAATCCGGATGTTTTGCTCCGGGACAATAAAATTGCTCATCTGACCAGTTCCGCCTTGATTTTTAATCCGTCACGGGATAAACTGTTAATGATCTACCACAATATTTATCAGTCCTGGTCCTGGACTGGAGGGCATGCCGATGGCGAAGTAGATCTGCTTCAGGTGGCAATCCGGGAAGCCAAAGAAGAAACCGGATTAAGCACGGTGACAGCGATGTCTGACAATATTATTTCATTGGATATTTT
>NZ_MJUY01000017.1:0-52233 GCF_002237635.1 Acetobacterium sp. MES1 | reverse complement strand
GATTAATTCTTTAACATCTGTAACCATAAATCGATCCTCCTTAAATTGTGATGATTTATGATTATCATGGCGGGTATATTATGTAAAGAAATATATTATAAACATCAGGGATTCAGGCGTTTATGATACGTATCTTTACATAACGGAATACTTAACATAACCCTTGTTATGTTAAGCTTTACATAACAAGGGCAAAATCGAGCGCTTTTTCAAAACCGTCCGCAGCCGTTTCTATCCACTTTTGACCGATAGTGACTTGATGGATCTTGATGTGCTCAACCAACGCTTTGAGGCCTGGCTGGCTCGGGACTATCATCACAAGGTTCATTCGTCCATCAATGAAGCGCCGATGATCTTTTATCTGCGGGGGAGTGACCGGATTAAGCATTTTTCGGATCCCCGGATCATTGATGAAGCCTTTCTAATCCGGGTTACCCGGAAGGTCAAGTCGGATGCCACCATCTCGCTGCACAATGCCCTTTTCGAAGCTTCGCCGATGTTTATTGGTAAAAGCGTCGATATCCGTTATCCCAATGAATGTCCGGATGAGATCTATCTTTATGAAAACAGTGTCCGGATTCTTACCTGCAAAAAAGTCATCATGACGGACAATGCCATTGCCAGACGCAATAACAATCCCATCAGCTACAGCGCGTTAGGTGGTGTGCCTCATGTATAAATCGTTTTTCGGATTCCAGCAGGCGCCCTTTGAGAAGGGTATTGATTCATCGATGCTCTTTCAATCGGAAGCTTACAGGGAAGTTCTGGCCCGTCTGGATTATCTCAAAACCACCAGAGGTTTTGGTCTGATTACCGGTGATCCCGGGGTTGGTAAAACTTCGACCCTGCGGGTCTTTGCCGACAGTTTAAACCCGTCATTATACAAGGTCATGTATTTCCCCATGTCTTCCGGAACAACCATGGATTTTTACCGGGGTCTGGCCTTTTCGCTTGGGGAACAGCCGAAATTCCGCAAAGTGGAGCTGTTCTTTCAGATTCAGAACGCCATTACCGATCTTTATGATAAGCGCCGCATCACGCCGGTCTTTATCCTCGATGAGATGCAGTCGGCGACCGCCCAGTTTCTTCACGATCTGAGCATCATTTTTAACTTTGACATGGATAAACGCAACCCTTTTATTCTGATTCTCACCGGTTTACCAACGCTGGCCAACCGCCTGGGTTTAAATCAGAATCGTTCCCTCGATCAGCGACTGGTGACCCGGTTTCATTTCTCGCCGCTTACACCGGATGAGGTCAGGGACTATATCAGACACCGGTTCAAGCATGCCGGTGTTTCACGGAATCTGATCAACGAGAACGCCTATGAAGCCATTTCGTCATCCACTGGCGGTTATCCGCGACTGGTCGGTAATCTGGTTACCCAGTGTCTGATTCTTGCTTTTCAGAAGCAAACCGACCTCATTGATGAAGAGATTGTTTTTGCCGCTTCTGCGGAAGCTGGGATTTAACGCCTATGGCGTTACTTCCCTTTTTTTCTGGAGAAATGAAGCGTGATTATGTGATTAAAAACTGGCATTATATTTTCAACTCACCATATTTTTCACACTCTTTCGCACATTTCGATCCGTTTTATTGTGATTAAACCAGTCCGAAATAATGCGAAAATTTACACCATAACATAAGATGTTTTTAAATCTTTGAAATACTGCAGGATGGTGTGCCGATTGATCCGCTGAACCATAACATAAGATGTTTTTAAATGCCAATCGTGATACCATCGCGACGGACATCCCCGGGGCTTAACCATAACATAAGATGTTTTTAAATTTGGGAGAACACCCAGCACGTTCCGAGATTGGACGGCTGAACCATAACATAAGATGTTTTTAAATTCGCCAAAGGCCTTGAAAATCCGCTCAGCGATTAAGCTGAACCATAACATAAGATGTTTTTAAATACTCCTGCTGTTCCCTGATTGTTTCCCGCTGGCTTGCTGAACCATAACATAAGATGTTTTTAAATAACTCAGTATTGCCACCCATAATCGGGGCCAGTGTGCTGAACCATAACATAAGATGTTTTTAAATAAAGATGTTATTAAGCCACAGACAGCACCAAAGCATGCTGAACCATAACATAAGATGTTTTTAAATGGTGATAATGCTCCAATAATTCCACAATTGGTATCGCTGAACCGTAACATAAGATGTTTTTTAATATGGGAGGTGGGTCTACTGGTTCTTCGATTGGTGGAGCTGAACCATAACATAAGATGAGAACAGTTGTCAATGCGAACTTTTTCGGCGATGTAGAATTCAGTGATGTAATCCAGCGGGTGGTCAGAAAAGTGTTCCAGGTGAACCATGGTTGATGCTTCCTTAAAGTGCTTAATGATTAATCATTATACCATAGTTGAAAAGCCGGGTTTAGCCGGAATAGTTTGATTAAATCAAGACTGTTTTGACACTTATAATTTGCTAATTAACAATCTATCTCCTGATCTTAGACATGTTGCTTCAAAACAAAGAGCGCTTAATCACCCTGCTCATGCCCCAATCTGATGGGACGGTTCCCAAGTATGCTGTTCCCAGAACAACCAAGACCCAAATCCTCTACATGTCCGAACTGCTGGTGCGACTGATGAAGGAATTCTGTGACAGCCGGAATCTCAAACAGCGGGATGTCGTGGATGCTGCTCTAATTGAATATTTTAAACGCTATGGCTATCAGCGGGAAGTGGACAAACTGCTACAGAAACGTTGATCTAACGATTTCAAACTCCGAATTCCCCCAAAAAGTTGTTCCATATTTCCCGTCAATACCGTCAGTCGTGACAATTTTCTGATGGGATGGACGGGATTGACGGCAATTACGGAGGAAAAAAGATGGGAGTGAGATAATCAAAGGATTGACATGATCAATTCATCAGCAAAGAAGATGCCAGCAGTTTTAATAGCATTTTAAAGGGAAATCAATTATAATGATATCAACATTGAAGAAGGTGAACGAATGAAAAATAGTGAGACAAAAATACAGAATCCCCATGACAAGTTTTTCAAGGAAATATTCTCTAATCCGTTAGTGGCCAGAGATTTCATCGAGAACTACCTACCTGAACCGATTTTAAAATAGTTGATCTAAATGAACTGGAAATTCAGAATGGTAGCCACGTTGATGCAGAACTCAGTGAGTTATTCTCAGACATGTTATTCAGGACAAAAATCAATCAGCGGGACGGTTATCTTTATTTTCTGTTTGAACACAAGAGCTATCCTGACAGAATGGTTGCACTGCAGTTACTGACGTACATGGTTCGAATCTGGAACCAGAAAGTCAACAGAGAAAATGACACCCATATCCCAGTGATCATCCCGCTGGTGATTTACCATGGAAAAACGCAATGGAAGATTGGACCGATGCTTAGCGATCTGATTATGGATTTTGAAATGTTACCGGAAGAAGTCAAACAAATGACACCGGATTATCGCTACCAGCTCTATGACTTATCACAGTTTTCAGATGAAGAAATTAAAGGAAATGCAGAATTGATGATTGCATTGTCCATTTTCAGAGATGTTTTCAAGAAAACTAGTCAGGAATTTCTGGAAACGATTTTTAAGGCAGCCAGAGCCCTGGATGAGTTGGAGGAAATGGAAACTGGACTTCAGTATTTTGAAACCTGCATGCGTTATATTCTAACATCCGGTCTACCGCTGTCAAAGGATCAATTGAATACCGTTATTAAGCAATTAGCCGTAACCTACAAGAAAGGGAGTGAAGTAACCATGACATTAGCTGAAGTTTTAAGAGAAGAAGGTTTTGAAGAAGGTTTTGAAAAAGGAAAAAAAGAAGGAATTGAAGAAGGAAAAAAAGAACTGGCGATTGGTCTTGCAATTAATCGATTGACCAAGAGATTTGGAATAATGCCTTCAGAGTATCGGGAAAAAATCAATACCCTTGATCTGAATTCTCTGGAAATGTTGAATTACGAAATCGATGATTTAAACTCGATCGAAGATGTCAGGAAGTTCTTAGGTATCTGATTTAATGTATGATGACGGAATCAGTGGGCAGATGGAGTGCCACCAATCACTGAACAAATGCTTGATCTCCAAAAAATTTCTCCCGTATTTGCCGTCAGTCCCGTCAGTGCCGACAGTTTTGAATGGTTGCTGACAGGACTGCCACGACTGTCGGGATTTTGGGAAGAAAAAAGCTTAGAGCGATGGCTTTTAAATAGGGCAATCTGCCGTTGTGGCTGAACCATAACATAGGATGTTTTTAAATTGGTTGAAGTCGTAAATTTGCATCGTGACAACTTCATGTCGAACCATAACATAGGCTGTTTTACCTTAACAACACCTCAGTTTGTGTAAGTTTTCCCAACATTTTTTTAAGCAATTGTTCAGCTTAGGAATAATCAAAAAGATGCTGAATGATTTTTACCTCATCCAGCATCTTTTTGCCATTTTATTATTCTATTTATTTAATCAGGGCATACATGCAATAGTCAGTGATCTTACCGTTTTTGAATATCGCTTTCTTACAGATTCCTTCCAGCTGGAAGCCAGCCTTTTCCAGGGCTCTTCGGGAACCAGTATTAACAACGAAAGGACGACCATAAATTCTAAAAATATCAAAATTGGCAAAGCCATTTTCACAGGTTTGCATAATCGCTTTGGTCATAATCCCTTTTCCCCAGAAAGGTTCACCCAACCAATACCCCAATTCGGCCGTCTTGCAGCTGACATCATCCTGCAGCAGCAATCCTACCGAACCAATCGGTTCATTGTCAATGACAATGGCTTTAATTGACTGTTTGGTCTGATCCCGGTGCATACACTGGTCAATAAACATATGGGCATCATCCAACGTGTAGGGTGATGGAAACGAGTTTCGCAAGAAGCAGGCAACCTTGGGGTTATTGGCATAACGAACCAAATTTTCCGCATCATCCAGTTTCCAATCTCTTAATTCAAATTTCATCTTTCTTCCTCCTGTTTAGAATTAGTCATGCTATGTCAAACCAATGCCCTGTTAAAAAGAGCTTTTGTCTGGCAAAAACATGCGATCTGACATTTTTTGACAGATCAGTTTACCCTTTGTAAAACTGATCACTCATTCTTTAATCGGCATTACAATTTTAGTGAGCCATTCACTTTCCGGAAACGCGGGATCATTATAATAATATTCGTAGGCAATTCCTTCCGGTTGACAGTGATTGGTCTCAAACCATTGTGCCATCTCCCCATAAACCGGTTCCATTTCAGCGTAAGGCCCCCGATACATACAAAAGATGATTTTTCCTTCCGGAATCAGACCCGGTTTGACATCGCCCTGTCCGGGAAATGATTTGGCTACCGGAAATCCGATTTCTACATCAAGATGTTGCATATCCATGTTATGATAGGCAACAAATGGTATATCGGTCATCAATTCCCCGATCTCGTTGAGATAGGCGACAATCTTTCCGTAGCTCTCACCGATTAACTGCGGCAATTCTTCGACCCTGGTAATCGTTCGAATAACCAGTGTGGGCTGTTCCCGCTGTTTTATCGTTTCAATATTTGACATTTTTGGCATGTCTGACCCTCCTTAAAATTTTTTTGCCTACTTAAATTGCGCTTTTTAAATATTTCTACCCTCTTTTTTCCTAAATATTGAAATAATTTTTATTTAAAAAAAGACCCCTACGCTTTAAATTTCTTTCGTTAAGAAACTTAAAGAGCAGAGGTGTTTTATCGCTTATGACCATTTTTTTCGTGGTAACTAAAATCAACTTAACTGTCTTACAGGCTGGGCAAGGTTCCCGAAATCACGGCTGGCTCCAGTGCATTGATAACGGCCTGCATAATTCCCGTTGAAGTATAAGTTGCCCCGGAAACGGTATCAACCAGCGGAGTCTGGGCGGCAATGATGGCGGCCGGTACCG
The DNA here is from genome assembly GCF_002237635.1 of Acetobacterium sp. MES1. Classification (NCBI taxonomy): domain Bacteria; kingdom Bacillati; phylum Bacillota; class Clostridia; order Eubacteriales; family Eubacteriaceae; genus Acetobacterium; species Acetobacterium sp. MES1. The sequence continues at coordinate 46,337 of NZ_MJUY01000017.1, read as the reverse complement.
CATCAATGGCCTTGCCATAATATTTGACATTGTTTTCATTGTGAGAAACCACCGAAACAGCAGTAATCACATTTTCGGCCACCGACACACTAACGGTCAGCTCCGGTCCGTAACCTTCGGCTACCCCGGTATAGGTGCCATCCTGCAAATCGACGCTGCCCAAAAATAGATTGGCTTTGGTCACCACTGTATCGGTCACCGAGGCATCCGGTGTCGTTACCGGGGTGCTTTCCGTTGTCGATGCACTGGAATTTTCTGCTGTTACGGAATTGCTCTGATCAGCGGCTGTCGCCGAAACCGTTTTTGTTCCATATAATTTTTCCACTGAAGCCTCCACTTCCTTTAACGAACTGTTAAAAAAAGCTTCTGGGCCCATGATTCCGCCAACCTCCCAAAGATGAACCCCCAGAAAAACAATCAGTACCACGGTTAACCAGCGGTGTGGTTTAATCCAGGCACACTTACCCCGCAGCATTTTTCTGAGAAAATAGGTTAGTCCCAACAGAACTCCCATCATCATACAGAGGGTTCCAAAGTTAAATGACAGAATTGCTCCCGAGGAAAAGAACCCATGAACACAGGCGGTGATCACAAAAGCGATTCCCATGGTTTTATGTGAATTTCTCAAATTTCGATTGATTTTTGCGATGAATTCATTTTTTCTGGTGCCCTTATTGACAATTCGCAATAAGTAGATGATGGCCAACAAAGCGGCAAAAATGACGCTTAGCCAGGCCGTTAATACATTAATGATAACAGTCATCTCAATTCCTCCTTTTTTATTTATCATAGCAGGCGATTATGACATCTTTGTGTCAATTTCATTAATATATCATGCTTTTGTGATGTTTCTGTGATCATCACACCCTTTTAATTATTCCTTAAGTCATTTCTGCCAAAATCGCATCGGCGTTTTTGACAAAAAAATAAGATCTACTGCATAGCAGTAGATCTCGGTACCTAATAAAACATCGGCACTACCCCAAAAAACAACATCCCCAAGGCCGCAGAGATCAGAATCAGTTTGATCGGATGGAGTTTGTAGCGGAAATAGACAAAGACACCAATACTAAAAATAATAATTTCCAGATATTGGAGACTGGCAAAGAAATCGCTGACCGAGTGAATTTTGGCCTCATGACCAATAAACCCACTGGACATCAACAGCAATACTGCCGAGGCAATCAACCCGATTACCACCGGTCGCATTCCATAAAGAGCGCCCTGCACCCATTTGTTCTGCTGAAAGTTGGTAAACGCTTTGGCAATAAGCAAAATAATGATAAATGAAGGCAACACCACCGCTGTGGTGGTGGTCAGTGCTCCCGGAAGCCCCCCCATCTCCATGCCCACAAAGGTGGCAATATTTACCGCAAAGGGCCCCGGGGTCGATTCCGCCACGGCAATAAAATCAGTCAGCTCCAATAGCGTCAGCCATCCGTGAGCCACCACTTCCTGCTGAATCAGCGGAATCATCGCATATCCGCCGCCGATGGTAAACAAGCCGATTTTGAAAAAGGTGATAAATAAATCGAGATACATCATTTTTTCACCTCGTCACGTTTATCATCCGCTTGTTTTCGGTTTAACCAGACCTGATATAAAAGGCCCGATACAGCACCACCCAGTAACAGGTAAATGACATTGATGTCAGTAAAGGAAGCTAGACAAAAGGCCAGCATCAAGATCAACACCGTCAGGGGTGTGTACTCCCCCTTTTTGCCCATTTTAACCACCGCCCCCAGGATTAACACAATAACCCCGGCCCGAATCCCTTTAAAGGCATACCCTACCCATTCCAGGCTTTGAAACGCCTGGAAGAACAGAGCAATTACACTGATAATTGTAAAGGACGGAATCACCACCCCCAGGGTTGCCAACAAAGAACCCCAAAAACCAGCCACTTTGTAACCAACAAAGGTTGCCGTATTGATGGCAATGACTCCGGGGGTGGCTTCGGCGATGGCAAAAATATCCAGAATATCCTCGCTTTTTATCCACCGATGCCGTTCGACTGTTTCGTATTCGATCAGTGGGATCATCGCATAACCGCCACCAAAGGTGAACAGACCGATTTTAAAAAAGGTAATGAACAGGGTTTGCAGTTTTTCCTTTTGATTTGTTGATATTCCCATTAATTCGCTCCTATAATGTGATCCATTCCAGACACTCCTGAAAAGCACCTGTATCCGTGACAGCCCAGATAACATAACCTTCCAGCTCCGGATAATTTTTAATCACCACGGATATTCTATCCCCTTCAGAGATGCTAGCCGTTGCGGCGGTTATTGCCGCTTCCCGGTGACAATCGATCGCAAAAGTATGCAGCGGTAAATTGAAGCCCTTTCCGGTGTATTTCATATACGCTTCTTTTAGCGCCCAGAGATCATAAAAACCCTGCTGCTGTTCTTCCTGCGGCAAGGTCAGGAGCCAGTCTACCTCACTCGGGGCAAAAAAACGTTTAGCCAGCCTTAGTTTCGGTTGAGCCATTTTTTGAATGTCCACCCCGACTGGTCGGGAACCCAGACCGCAGACCACATAATCGCCGGAATGGGAAAGGTTAAAGCAGATCTGTGGATAATCAACCAGCCATGGTTTACCAGATGCTCCGGCCTCGAGCACCAGTGGGCCATCGATACCATAACTCTGGGCTACCGCCTTTTGCAATAATATTTCAGCACCCACCGATAGCGCCTTGGCTGCCGGGGTTTTTAACCGCCGGGCTTTTTTCTGCCGTTCTGTTGATACCGCCCTCAGGGCTGCTGCTAAACGGTGGGGTTTAGATAAGCTGCGGACATCGGCGATAAAAATCCGGTTTTTTTGGTTTTCCATTTCTTCTCCCTTGCTGACCTGATTCTTTCGTTGGGCAATCCCGCTTACCACAGGTCAATCTTCATCAGACGAGTCGGGATCATTTCTATGTATCGATATTTAGATTATACTAAAAAAGATAAGAGCGGGCAAACAATGCTGATTGTTTGCCCGCTCTTTAGTCTCTGGTTACATCGATGAGTGTTTGAATTTCCTGGCGTTTTTTTTCATACTGGTCACCTCTAAGGGCTGAACAGCCGCCAATGTTCTTTTTACCCTGCAGCAGTTTTTCAGCAAAAGCCATACAGTTATTTTCACCACAATTTTTACAGTTGGTATGCGGCAAATACTCATAAATATCAAAAGCGCTGATTTTCTGATCCGTCATCTTGTTCTCCTGATTATTACTTTGTGCAACGGGTCTTTCCAGCTGCACAGATATAACAAAACCTGCTTTTTAAGGTATCTTAAAAAGCAGGTTAGCTTTCATTTGGCAGAGGTAGCAGGATTCGAACCTGCGAGTGATGGAGTCAGAGTCCATTGCCTTACCGCTTGGCGATACCCCTTTATTCATTTTCTGTCCCGAAGGTACGCTAAACATTTTATCTGAATTTACATTGATTGTCAAGGAAAATGAATAATTGATTTGCTTTTTTTATTTATTTCGTCTTTTCGCTGATACCAAACACTCTTTTGGCATTACAGGTGGTAATTTCGGCCACCTCTTCCACCGCCATCCCCCGGATCCGGGCAATTTCGGCCGCCACCAAACCCACATAGGCTGGCTCATTCCGTTTGCCGCGATGGGGGGTGGGTGTCAGATAGGGACTGTCGGTTTCGATCAGTAACCGCTCCAAGGGCATCATGGCGACGACTTCCGGCAGTTTCCGGGCGTTGCTGAAGGTCAGTGGCCCGGAAATCGATAGATGAAAGCCCATCTCCAGAAAGACCTTGGCCATTTCCACCGAGCCACTGTAGCTGTGCATGATGCCACCGTACTCCGGCGCAAAATATTCCTTTAAGATCCTAATCATATCCTCCATCGATTCCCGGTTATGAATCACAATCGGCAGCGCCACCGCTTTGGCGATGATCAGCTGGCGGATAAAGACCTCCTGCTGGACATCCCGGGGGGAATAGTCATAGTGGTAGTCCAGACCAATTTCGCCAATCGCCACCACCTTTTCTTTTTTTGCCCATTCCCTTAACAGGGCATCGTGTTTGTGAGCGTCGTAATCCTTGGCATCATGTGGATGAATCCCCACAGTGGCATAAACCATCGGGTATTTTTCACTCATGGCCACGGCCCGGAAGCTGGAGGCTTCATCCGCACCGGGATTAATGATCAACTCCACTCCGGCAGCCCGGGCGTTTTCCAGCACCGCTTCCCGGTCCTCGTTAAATTTCTGATCGTCAATATGAGCATGGCTGTCAATTAGCATTTGTGTATCTCCTTTGCTTTTTCCATTAAAACTTTTTTTTCGTTTTGATAAACTTCATCGATGACACCGGCCAGCAACTGTTTCAGAATCCGGCCGATTTCAGCCCCGTTGGTGATCCCCAGGCCAATCAGATCATGACCATTAACAGCCAGATCTTTTAGTGAAAAGCAGGCCGCTTCGGCAATCACCTGATCCAGCAGCACTTCCAGTCTTTGCAGCGATGCCAACCGATCACGATACTCTGGCGCCTGGGCCAGGTTATCACCCCGCTTAATTGCAATCAGATCCCGAAACAGGGGCTCCGACAAGCGGTTCAGCCACCGCTTGACACTCTTTTTATCAGACTCAATCAGGGTATCGTGGTATTTTATCAGCAGACAGACCGAATCAATAATACTTTTACGGATCCGCAGAGCAGTTAATCGTTCCCGGGCCATCGCTTCCGATACCTTGCTATGACCTTTAAAATGACCAACACCAGCTTCATCCCGGGTAAAGGTTGCGGGTTTTCCCAGATCGTGAAACAACATCGCCCAGCGCAACCGGGGCACCGGCGCCAGCGTTTCCATGGCCACCGCCGTATGGGTCAGGACATCATAGCAGTGGTGGGGATTCATCTGATCAAAGTTTTTAGCTGGCAACAGCTCCGGGATCACCACCCCCAGTACGGTGGTTTCGGCCAGGATGATCGCTTTGGCATTTTTTCCACAGATCAGTTTATCCAGTTCAGCGGCAATCCGCTCCGCCGAAATATAACAAAGTTGTCCACAATTCTGCCGGATTGCTATGCCGGTTTCCGTTTCCAGGGTAAAGCCCAGAACTGCGGCAAAACGCAGGCCCCGCAGAATCCGCAGGGCGTCTTCGGCCATTCTCTTGTGCGGATCGCCAACACAGCGGATCATTTTATTCTTAATATCCTGACTGCCCGCAAACAGATCGATCAAACCTTTTTTAGGATGATAGGCCATCGCATTGATGGTAAAATCCCGCCGGGCCAGGTCATCGGCCAGATTTCGGGTAAATGCTACCGTATCCGGACGGCGATTATCCGAATAATCACCTTCAGTCCGATGGGTGGTTATTTCAATCGCCATCCCTTCAATCATGACGGTTACGGTACCGTGGCGGATGCCGGTTTCAACGACCCGATGGTCAGAAAAACAGGCGATAATTTCATCTGGGGTGGCGTCGGTGGTCATATCAAAGTCCGTCGGCGGGGTGCCCAGCAGAAAATCCCGGACACAGCCGCCCACCAGATATCCACAGAATCCACAGCTTTCCAGTTGTTTAAAGGCCTTTTCTACCGCAACCGGGAGATTAAGCTTCATTACTTCCCAGGCCGATCTCATCGGCCACGGCCCGCATACCCAGAATCGTTTCCTGCATCAGCTCGTCCAGCGAATAACCGGCCATTTCGGCGCCTTTGGTAACCACCTCACGATTAACCCCGGCGGCAAAACTGGCAGTTTTAAATTTCTTTTTCACCGATTTCAGTTCCAGATCATTAACGCTTTTGGATGGCCGCATATAGGCACAGGCAGTAATCAGTCCGGCCAGCTCATCGGTTGCATAGAGAATTTTTTCCATCTGGTGGGTGGGCTCAACGTCAGCGCAAAGACCAAAGCCATGGCTGACCACACTATTGATAAAAGCGCGCTCGTAATCGTTGGCTTCCAGAATTTCGACCACCTTAACACAGTGCTGATCGGGGTACTTTTCATAATCCAGATCATGCAGCAGTCCAACAATGCCCCAGTAGTCCGGATCTTCCCCTTCCAGCCGGGCAAAATGTTCCATCACCCCTGAAACTGCCAGGCCATGATTAACCAGTGATTCACTTTCATTGTATTCTTTTAATAATGCCAGTGCTTTTTCACGATCCAATTGTGTACTCATTTTATCACCTCATGCTTCTTAAAATTAATTGGCCGCTTGCCATTTTGCAATGCCAAAACAACCATTGCCTTGGTTTTACTATTTACTTCGCTTATTAAAGGTATTTTAACACAGTTTTCGTCCAATCGACAAAAGCTGGCACAAATTATTAGGCTTTTTTCATCAGCAAAAAGCCCTGCCACGAATTTTTCTCTCCATGGCAAGGCTGGTGTTTAATTTTGTTAATTAATCATTCAAACTCTACAACTTCTCAACACTGCCCCCAGGCTTGTTGAAATAACCCATCGATCCGGGCCGTCAGAGTTTCCGGGCCAACCCCGTAACATCGTTTATCGAGCTGCTTCACCGGCATGATTTCCATCAGCGAATTGGTGATAAAAACTTCATCCGCTGCCAGCAAGCAATCCCTGCTGTAATACCCTTCGGCAATCGGGATCTGGTTGGTATTTAGCAACTCGATCACCCGGTTTCTGACAATCCCGGCCAGCAGTCCGCAATCTCTTGCCGGGGTGTAGACGGTTCCGTTTTTAATTAAAAAGATATTGGTCATACAGCCCTCAGCCAGATAGCCCTGGGTGTTATAAAAAACCGCTTCGCTAAAGCCCAGGGCTTTGGCTTCATTTAAAATCAGCAGATTCTCCAGATAATTGTTGGACTTAATGCTCACCAGCCGGGATTTTTCATTGCGGATGGTATCAGCGGTGCAAATTTTTACACCCTGCTCAAACATCCGACGGTCATAATGGTTTTCCCGGGCCGTGATCAGCAGGTTATCCGCTTTTACGCCCTTACTGAGAGTAACCCTTAGGCCACCCCGAATCATCGCATTTTTGTCAATAATCTGCTGACACTCGCTTCGGATCTGATCAGGATTAATGGTCAACTTCAGGCCCAACACCAGGGCACTCTGTTTGAACCGTTCCATGTGATCCTCAAAGAAAACCAGCCTGCCCTGGGCTACGTTGATGGTTTCAAACACCCCATAGCCATAAAGAAAGCCCTGATCCAGCGGCATCTGCGGTTTTTTTGAAATTTCCCCGTTATAACTGACGTAGTCCATTTTAATACCGTTTCAATGCATCCATCAGGGCACGACCCTTATCGAAGGTTTCCTGATACTCGGACTCGTTGTCGGAATCCCAGACGATTCCGCCGCCGACCTGAAAATAGCCTTTGCCATCCTTACAGACAATCGTGCGGATGACGATGTTCAGATCCAGATCACCGTTAAAACCAATATAGCCAATCGAACCGGTATAAATGTTTCGCTGGGTCGGCTCCAATTCATCAATAATCTCCATCGCCCGAATCTTTGGTGCCCCGGTAATTGAACCACCAGGGAAGGTCGCCTTGACACAGTCAATGGCATCCAATTCGTCCTTCAGTTCGGCCGTCACTGTGGAGACCAGGTGAAAAACGGTCTGATATTCTTCCAGCTTAAACAATTCCGGTACCTTGACGGTGCCGGTTTTGGCAATTTTACCGAGATCATTCCGTTCCAGATCGACAATCATCAATAGCTCGGCTTTGTCCTTTTCACTGTTGACCAGGGTCTCACGATTGGCCGCATCTTCTTCCGGGGTTTTGCCCCGGGGCATGGTGCCCTTGATCGGTCGGGTTTCAATGTTTTTTCCCTGAACCAGAATAAAACGCTCCGGCGAACTGGAGACAATCTGACCGACCCCAAAATCAATATAGCTGGCAAAGGGAGCCGGGTTGATTTTTCTAAGTTCACTGTATAATTCCAATGGGCTTAACTGTAAATCAGCATTAAAGCGCTGAGTCAGATTGGTCTGGTAAATATCTCCAGCTAAAATATATTCATGCACCGCATCCAGGGCTTTTAGATATTCCGGTTTGGTAAAATTACCCCGGAATTCCAGATTTTCATTGATTTTAAAGTCCGAACGAATGGCGACCTTGGGATCACCGGCAAATCGAGCGGCTAAGCGGCTGACAATATCGGCTTCGTTTTCTTCAATCCCCAGAGCCGCCGCATAGGTTTTTTCTTCTTTATGATCGATAATCACAATGCCATCGTAAAAGCCCATAAAACAATCCGGGACATTAACATCATCCACTGCCGTCCGGGGGAAGGCTTCCAGATGATGACAAAGATCATAGCCAAAATACCCGCCCGCCCCGCCAATAAACGGAAACGGCGATGAATAATCCATTTTATACTGTTTTAATAGTTTTTGCAGTTCATCAAAAGGATCGCCAGTAACCGTTTTCGTCTCCGTCTTGGTTTTAATGGTGATGTCATTATCCTTGCTGGTAAAGACCAGCAGCGGATCCCCGCCGATAAATGAATAACGTCCCAAGCTGTCCGGGTCTCTCCCGCTGTCGAGGAAGAAACTGTAGGGCTCATCCTTAAATAAAAGATAGCTTTCAAAACTTGTTAGGTCGGTTTTTATTTCTTGTATTAGCATCGCACACCATTTTCTTTTGTCGCTTGAAAAAAGTTATCCAGTAATTCCATGCCCATTTCGGTGAGAATCGCTTCAGGATGAAACTGCACCCCTTCGATATGATAATCCTTATGGCGCATCCCCATAATCTCATTTTGATCGGTTCTGGCGGTAATCTCAAAAAAATCGGGAATATCCCGGTTTTCCACCACCAGAGAATGGTAGCGCGTCACCTTCAGGGGATTATTAAGACCGTCAAAGACTCCGACATTGTCATGGGCAATGGCATGAACCTTGCCATGCACTGGCTCCAGCGCTTTGGTAATCGTACAGCCAAAGGCCTGACCAATGATCTGATGTCCCAGACAAATTCCCAGAATCGGGATTTGTCCCTTAAAACGGTGAACCACATCCAGACAGATGCCGGATTCGTTGGGCGTACATGGCCCCGGTGATAAAACAATCATCGACGGTGCCATCGCAGCAATCTCGTCGAGAGTGATCTTATCATTTCTTTTTACGATCACCGTTTCATTGAGTCCCTCCAGATACTGGACTAAATTATAGGTGAAAGAATCATAGTTGTCGATCATTAGAATCAATTTTTATACCTCATAGTATTAATCATTTTGAGCTGTATTGTATCATACTCCAAGGGTTTTAGACAATGAATTATAGCTGGAATATTTGGCGATAATTTTCGGTTGGTCCGGTTTTTTCGGGTTTGATTTACACCAGAATTTACCCCCAATCCTGGAATTCTTCATTCCCGCTTTGCTTTTTTGCTTGTATTGATTATTAGTCCCGGTCAATTTTAATTTGACAAGCCAATCCCGGATATGCTATTATGCTTCCATGTAAATAAAGCTTTTTTGGTGCCTTGTAAAAGGAGAATAGGGAAACAGGTTAAAATCCTGTAGGGACCCACCACTGTATCGTTGGAGCACTTGTCATCACCACCTCACGGGAAGGGACAAGATGCGATGAAACGGACTCAGGAGACCTGCCAAAAATGATTCCATTTGGACGACGGTAAAGTTCACATCTGTATTGGATGTGGGCTTTTTTGTTTGGCACCGGAATCGGTTCGTCTTTTCTTTGGCCATCAAATGCTTTATAATAAAAATCAAGGAGTTCGTTATGAAAATCAACACCCGACAATTAGTTTTTATGGCACTTTTAATTGCCCTTTCTTTTGTAGGCGCCCAGTTAAAAGTTTTTGGCACCATTGCCTTTGATTCACTACCGGCTTTTTTAGGCACCCTGCTGATGGGCCCTGTGGCGGGCGCAATTATTGCGATTATTGGTCATCTTTTAACCGCCCTTACCTCGGGATTCCCGATGACCCTACCGGTTCACCTGGCCATTGGCCTGGGAATGGGGTTAATCATGGTAGCCACCTGGTATACTTATGTTTTTGTTAAAAAGGCCAGTAGCGAAATTGTCGCTCTGATTGTCAGCGTTATCGTTGCCGCCGTCTGTAACGGCCCGATCCTTTTGTTACTGTGTTCGCCGCTACTGATTCCAATGTTAACCTGGCCTGGAGTTATCGCAATGATGTTTCCCCTGGCGCTGGTCGGCGGCATCAACGCTCTGATTGCCGCTCTGATCTTTAAAGCCTTACCACTGTCAGTTAAAAATCAGGTCGCTTCGGTAACCTCAACCCAGGTTTAACTGGCTAGTGTTTACCCTACTGCCGCTATTACCAAATGACTCACCAAGCCCAGGACACTTTCACTATTAGCAAACCAATCCCCCAAAGGAGGATCTGATGAAAACTTATCAATATCGTGACCTGTCGGTCCTTGAGCTTCCCGATACCCTCCTGGTCACGGCCTGTGACAGCAGTGGTGGTGTCGGAGAGAAGCCCGGGGACGAATTGTGTGTTCCTACAAAATATATTTCGATTTTTGCCGCCCGGGTCTGTCTTTTTGAGCTGCTATCCTGCGGCACCGAGATTATCAGTCTTTCCAACACCATCGTCGGTGAAATGGAGCCCACTGGCGCTGCCCTGATCCAGGGAATTAAGGAAGAACTGGCGCGGGCTGGCATCGGGGAACTACCCATTAACGGTTCAACTGAAGAAAATTTCAAAACCTGTATGACCGGCTTTGGCATTTTTGTTGTGGGCATCGCCAAGCGATTACGAATCACCCCCTCTGCACCCGGGGATTTAGTGATCTGCATTGGCAAACCCAAATTCGGGGCCGCTCTTGTTCTCGAAGGTGATCCGGAAATCGCCGATTATCAGGATCTTAAAACCTTAACCGAAAATCCCGCTGTTAATGAGATTGTCCCCTGCGGCTCCAAGGGAATTTTATACGAAGCCACCAATCTTGCCGCCATTCATCAGTACCAATTTGAAGCGATGCCCAATAATCTGAATGTAGTGGATTCTGCCGGTCCGGCCACCACCGTAATTGCCAGTATCAAACCTTTTGCCTTACCCGAACTGGCGGCGGTCTTCAACGCAAAACTGACGGTAATCGGTCATCTTAAATAATTTTTTTTACTAAAAAAAGACCACCTGGTATTCGGGTGGTCTCTTTTTTAAGGGGAGGGGTAATTATATTTTAGTTTGTCCAGACGTCACAAAAATCCAGAATAAACGTAAAACCTATGGTTTGAATAGCATATACAAAAAACTTGATACTTTAAACTTCTGATGGTCATTACCCGGTTTTTCTGCCTCGGTGACCAGCTCTTTTTCTGTTTCTGATCCCTCATCAGCTGACTTTTCGTCGCATTCCGGAACCTTGATAAAACGATTGATTAAAAACGCCACAATGATCCCAAATGCTGTTTCCAGCAGCCTTAACATTGCCAGCATGTAGCTGCCAGCGTCCTGGGGATAGGTGGTCATGACACTGAGAAACATCACACAGGTAATAACAATGGCACCTGCTTTATGAAAATTATTACATAGATAGATCAGTAACATAATACCCAGCGGAATAATAGCCACATAGGCAAATTCATAAGGAATTAAGTTAGCGGCAAAAATGCCCAGCAGTCCCGCTGCTCCACCAAAGATGGTTCCCAATATCCGATTCCAACCAGTTTCGATGGAATTTTCAATGCTCGGCCCCATGGTAAGCACCGCTGCAATTGCAGCAAACAGTGGATTAAACTCCGGTCCCATTATTGCAAATACCACCACACAGATGAATACTGCCAGCACCGTTTTTATGTTTCTCATACCAAGGGATGGCAGATGACATAATTTCATGATCTTTTTGCTCCAATTATTTATTTAACTTTTACCCTCTTCGTTTTGTTCCCACTAAAAATTATGATTTCAAATGTTTCTTTACCTAGAGTATACTCCCATATTCAATTAAGTCAATAGCGTAATCATTTTCAGGCTGATGTAATAGTTTTCACAGCGCATCTCTTAAGCAAACTCACAGATTTTTTAAGCTTTTCGCCGCCCGAATCTCCCCCATGGCAATGCGTTTTTCCCGAACTGATTGAAGTCGATCAATCAATTCTTCCTTTTCATCCAAACGGATCATGTCTTTCATGGCAGCCAGGCTGGTCTCAAATTTCTCAATCTGATCAAGCAAATTTTTACGGTTGCACATAAACAATTCCGTCCACATGGGGGCATTGATCATGGCAATCCGGGTCAGATCACCAAAGCTGCCGCCCTCAAAATCAGTAATCGACAGATCATCCTCACAATCAACCAGGGCCGCCGCAATCACATGGCAAAGCTGGGAGGTGAAGGCTATTTTCTGGTCGTGAATTTCGGTGGTGGTTTCAACAATATGATTAAAACCCAGATCCGTAACAATGTCCCGGATCAACCCAATATTCTCCGGCTGATTGGAGGGTAAGGGGGTCAAAATATAATTCCGGTTCTTAAAGATCCGATCATCGGCCCCGCCGAAGCCTTCTTTTTCACTGCCCGCCATCGGGTGTCCGGGAATATAATCGATATCTTTGCGCAACAGATTGCCGAGGTTTTTAAAGACCACTTCTTTGACCCCGATAATATCCGTGACAATCGCCCCCGGCTTGAAGTCTTCCATGTACAGGGCTAAAAAAGCCAGGGTGTCCATTGGGGTCAGGCAGATAAACACCAGATCGCATTGGGGCAGCATTTTTTGAAGCCCCGCTGAGTCCCAGACCCCTTGATCAATCACGCCCTGATCCAAGGCCTTTTTAATCACCGACGGGTTTAAATCATAAGCCCAGATTTCTCGGGGCCCCTGCTTCCTGAGTCCCATGGCCAAAGCCCCACCCATCAGACCCAGGCCGATAAAGCCAACGATGGAATCTTCACGTTTTTTCATTACATCACCTTGTTCTCAAATTCGGCGTATTTTTTGACCGTGATCATAATTTTATGGAATTGTTCCGGGGTAATCGACTGTTCGCCGTCACACAGGGCTTCTTCCGGATTGTTATGAACCTCAATCATCACCCCATCGGCACCGGCAGCGATGGCGGCCTTGGTCAATGCTTCAACCGTCCAGGACAGCCCGGTGGCATGACTGGGGTCAATAATAATCGGTAAGTGACTCTTTTGCTTGAGCACCGGAATACAGCTGATGTCCAGGGTATTTCGGGTGGCGGTTTCAAAGGTGCGAATGCCCCGTTCACAGAGAATGACCTTATCATTGCCCTCCTTCATGATGTATTCAGCCGACATCAGGAATTCCTGCATCGTCGATGACATCCCCCGTTTAAGCAGGATCGGCTTGTCAATTTTTCCCAATTCCCGGAGCAAATCAAAATTCTGCATGTTTCTGGCACCTACCTGAATAATATCGACATCTTCAAAAGCTTGCAAATGCTCCAGCGACATCAGTTCGCTAACAATTGGCAATCCGGTTTCTTTTCTGGCGATCTTAAGTAACTCTAGCCCTTCATATCCCAACCCCTGAAACGCATAGGGTGATGTTCGTGGCTTGAAAGCTCCGCCCCGCAGAAAAGTAGCTCCGGAAGCTTTGACACTTCTGGCAATCGCTACAACCTGTTCTTCGCTCTCCACCGAACAGGGGCCAGCCATCACACTGATTGTCCCTTCACCGATTTTTCGGCCCTTAACGTTAATGATGGTGTCATCGGGATGAAAGAGACGATTGGCTTTCTTATAGGGTTCCTGAACTCTGAGTACATTTTCTACAATACGGTTTGAACGGATTTTTTCCACATCTGCCAAGGTTGTATCCCCTACTATTCCTAGAATGGTGTGATCCACACCTTTTGAGTAATGAATGTTTAACCCCTGTGTTTCAATCATCTTGATTAACCTCTGAATATCTTCTTCTTTGGTGTTGGGTTTAACAACTATTATCATTTTCTTCCTCCATTAATTTACGAACTGATCACTTGGCCCCATTTTTATCTTCTGTGCACCGAAGACCACCAGAAAGCGCCTTTCTGATTTCTGGTGATTCGCAGTCAGCGTCCAAATTGCCAGCATGATCTTTGGCCTTTGACTTGCGAAAAAAAAGGAGACTTCCTAAGAAGCCTCCTAAAAATCAACTTTTACTCAATACACCGGTATCGCTAAAAATTTCTCATGGGTTGGGATTCTCAAAGGAACTTAATTGATTGTACGCAAAATAACCAAAGCTAAAAAACCAATAGCTTTGGGTGTTAACGTAATAATATTCATTTAAGTTTCTTCTTAACTCTGCCATGATATTCCTCTCAGGACACCTTACAACAAAGAAAATGAACTTTTCCACAACCTTGTTGACCTGTAACGTGTATTTTGGTTTATTATAGACCTAATTTTTATCAATGTCAAATAAATAGTGATTAAAAACGTGTTAATTTTTCATTCTTTGCTTTACATATTGACAAGATCTGGTTATTTATGTTATATTGCTTATAATTCCTACTGGAATGATATGTAATTTATTAATAATGATATAAGGAGATACGATTATGAAGGATACCCGAAAATTTGAAACGCTCCAACTCCATGGCGGTCAAAGCCCTGATCCCACCACCCATGCGGTGGCGGTTCCCATTTATCAGACCACCTCTTATGTTTTTGACAACAGCGAACACGCCCAAAGGCTATTTGGCCTGGAAGAACCGGGCAATATCTATACCCGGATTATGAATCCCACCACCAGTGTGCTAGAAGAACGGATGGCGCTTTTAGAAGGCGGCGTCGGTGCCCTGGCCTTTGCTTCCGGCTCGGCAGCCATTACTGCCACCATTCTCAATATCGCCGGTAGCGGAGATGAACTGGTGGCCGCATCCACCCTTTATGGTGGTACCTATAATCTCTTAAGCGCCACCCTGCCCCGGCTCGGTATTACAACAACCTTTGTTAACCCGGATGACCCTGAGAATTTCCGCACTGCCATCAATGAAAATACCAAGGCCATCTATATCGAATCACTGGGGAATCCGGCTATTAATATTGTTGATGTCAAAGCCGTGGCCCAAATCGCCCACGATAACGGGTTGCCACTGATTGTTGACAACACCTTTGCCACCCCCTACTTATTTAGGCCACTGGATTTTGGTGCCGACATCGTAGTTTATTCGGCTACCAAATTTATCGGCGGACACGGCACCACCATCGGCGGCATCATCGTTGACGGCGGCAGTTTTGACTGGGCTGGCAGCGGCCGCTTCCCGCTGTTTACCACCCCCGATGCCAGCTATCACGGCATTACCTACGCCACCGACATTGGTGCCGCGGCCTTTATTGTCAAAGCCCGGGTTCAGTTGCTCCGGGATACTGGTGCCTGCATCAGTCCCTTTAATGCCTTTCTACTGTTACAGGGTCTGGAAACCCTGTCGTTACGCCTGGATCGGCATCTTGAAAACACTCAGAAAGTGGTCTCTTACTTGACCAACCACCCTCAGGTTTCCTGGGTTAACTATCCGTCACTTTCTGATAATCCATATAAGTCTCTTTCTGACGAATACTTTAAAAAAGGCCCTGGTTCGATCTTCACCTTTGGCATCAAAGGCGGCATCGCCGCCGCCCGTAAATTTATTGACAGCCTGACCCTGTTTACCCATCTGGCCAACGTTGCCGATGCCAAATCGCTGGTGATTCATCCCGCCACCACCACCCATCAGCAATTGTCTGGTGATGACCTGATTGCTGCCGGTGTTACTGAAGATATGATCCGATTGTCGATTGGACTGGAACACAGTGACGACATTCTGGCTGATCTCGATCAGGCCTTTTCTCAGGCGCTTTAGTTTTTAATCAATCACCCGGAGGTGAACCAATGCCGATAAAAATACCCACTAATCTGCCCGCCAGTCAGATTCTGGCCAATGAAAACATCTTTGTGATGGATGCTGACCGGGCCAGTCATCAGGATATCCGGCCCTTAAAAATTGCCATTCTCAATCTGATGCCGACTAAAATCACCACTGAAACCCAGCTGTTGCGGCTTTTAGGAAATACACCGCTGCAAATTGAGGTAACCCTACTGCAAACAAAAACCTATGAAAGTAAAAACACCCCGTCCGAACATCTAGGCTCTTTCTATTGTTATTTTGAAGATATCAAAGCGCAGCGGTTTGATGGCCTGATTATTACCGGCGCCCCGATTGAAACCCTGCAATTTGAAGCGGTAGACTACTGGGACGAGCTCACCGAGATTATGGACTGGAGCAAAACCAATGTCTTTTCCACCCTGCATATCTGTTGGGGTGCCCAGGCCGGACTCTATTATCATTATGGAATTGAGAAGTATTTGTTGCCCGAAAAAGCCTTTGGTGTTTTTGAACACCACCTGGAACAGGCCTATGTCAAACTCTTTCGGGGCTTTGACGATACCTTCTATGTGCCCCATTCCCGACACACCGGAATCCGCCGGGAACTACTTGAGGCCCATCCCGATCTGGAAATCATGGCGGCATCCCCTGAATCCGGGGTCTATATTGTCATGGCCCAAAACGGTCGCCAGATTTTTGTCACCGGCCACAGCGAATACGACCCCCTAACCCTAAAGGGTGAATATGACCGTGATGTTTCCCAGGGTAAACCAATCAATATTCCCATCAACTACTACCCCAATGACGACCCGACTCAGCCACCGGTGGTGCGCTGGCGGGGCCATGCCAACCTGCTGTTTAGCAACTGGCTGAATTACTACGTTTATCAGGAAACACCGTTTGAATTATCTAACGCAGCCTTTTAAGGGCATTATAAAAGCGCAGGCGACCTGCGCTTTTATTTTTTTACTTAACCGTAAATTCAGTAACCGTATCGGGATCTTCCCGGTCATCAATATAAATTTCAACGGCATAGTTGCCTGGTGTGGTAACCAGCTCAGCTGGCAGAATGCCCCACAGCGGTGCATCACTGACATCACCGTTATTGATGGTCACAGAATCGACTACCTGATCTTCCAGATACCAGATAAAGGTAATATCGGTATCATCCGGGGCGTTGTGGAGTTCCGCTGCTACATAAACGTCGGTATTGACTGGAAATGAAGTGACTTCATCAATCGGCAATGAACTGTCATCTACCCCGGTTGTCATCACTGCATTGCTGACGTTGGCTGATGTTGCGCTGCAGCTGGCCCCCATCAAAAGAACCGAAACCATCATAATCGTTATGGCCACAAGATAAAGTGTTAATTTATTTTTTTTCATGACTTTTTCCTCCTGAATGATAATTTTACGCGAATAGCTGGAATCCCCTTTCTGCCTGTTATCCTAAATTCTTAACTGCAGCTTGACCGGCTAATTTACTTGCAACCGATTTCAGACATGCTTTCAGTTACTCATCCGGCTTTTTATAACCTCTTGTTTCGCTTAGCCCTCCTTTTTTTATAAAAAAGATTTCCGTTCGTTCCAACCTATTTTCGTATTCTTATTCTACCACATTTCCGTAAAAATAAACATTCCCCTGCCGACATTTCAGCAAACAAAAAACTCAAGCCAAAAATCGCTTGAGTTTATGATTCCTTCTAATTTGCCTGGCCGCTTTTACTGCGGTTCTTTAACGCCTTCATCACATCAAAATAGCGGTAGGTAATGGTTTCGATTAAGGAAATGATGTCTTCTACCGATTCCATTTCTTCCCGTTTCATAACCAACGCATCAGCAATCAGCAACGACAGACGTCTTGCACAGTTGCGGCTGACCGGGTTTTTAATCACATCAAAATCCGGCAGTGGCACAATGTTACCGACCCGACTGATAATCTGGCAACCAGCGAAACCGCAGACCTCTTTGATGTAGGTACGTAACAGCTCATCGCGATATTCGGTATACTCACGATACATTGGTTTAGCATCCTGATCCCAGCTTGCACAGTAAACCCGCTGATACTCGCTGATGAAATCGCGGATGTAGCCCAGTATTTCCTGACGATAGGCTTTCCGAGACGATTTGGTTCCTTCATCATGGTGGAACCAGGCAATATATTCATAGATCAGGTTCCCCAACAGATAGCCGCTATCAGATGAGGACGGCCCCATGAAGGGATATTCCATGTCAATGATCTTCATTTCATTTTCGTCAATCATAATGTTGGAGGTATGCAGATCGCCATGCACCAGACACTCACTCTTTTTCATGAAAATGCCCCGCAGCTTCAGGAGCTCAACCCGCAGTTCCCGTTTTTCCCAGAGCAGATCACTCATCACCAGATGATTGGGATCTCCCGGCGGTAAATCGACTTCCCCCTCAATAAAAGATTCCCGCAGGAACAAAATGGTTTCCATAATCACCCGCATTTCCGGGTTCATAAATTTACATGCCAGTACCTTGTGGGCAACCTGATCCAGATAGATCTCAGAGGTATAAAAATTCGATTTGGCCAAAAATTCACCCATCTGTTGGGGGAATTTAGGAAACCGTTTCCCCTTGGTCAATTCAAAACGCATAATT
This sequence comes from Acetobacterium sp. MES1, assembly GCF_002237635.1. Classification (NCBI taxonomy): domain Bacteria; kingdom Bacillati; phylum Bacillota; class Clostridia; order Eubacteriales; family Eubacteriaceae; genus Acetobacterium; species Acetobacterium sp. MES1. Next base: position 27,937 of record NZ_MJUY01000017.1, on the reverse strand, counting down.
TTCAGGCGTCCGCAGTCTTCATAAATAAAAAGATTATTGTCTGGATCAAGGTGATACATTTCCGGCAGATATTCCGGAGTGATAGCCGTTCTTAACTTGATCATTTCCGATTCCAGCTGGTTGCGCTTGGCCGTCAGCGGTGCCCCTTCGCCAAATAGTTTCAGGTAGGGTTTGGCCTGTTTGAGAATAACCGATCGCCCGCTTTCATCCCATACCCGATAGATGTGATTGACAAAACCATCGCCGTCGTCTTCGCCGCCGCCAACTTCATAAACTTCAAGTTTGGCCGCAGCTGGAAAAATATCCGTATTTGCTTTGATGTACTCAATGACGGTACTGGGTGTTAAATCTTTATAGGACATCTGCTACCTCGCATTTTTAAACGAATTCAATATTTTATAGTTTATCACGTTGCGAGGGCGAAATAAATGAACTAATTATTTGACTAATGGGAATTTTTTGCATCGATTCTACCGGATTAACCGATCATAGTCATCAAAGGCCTGCTTCCGGGTTAATAAAATCGAGAAATGAATGCCGAAATAACGGGAAATCAGAATCGCACCCATGATCACAATCTGGTAGACAATGGCTGTCATCGGCATCGAACCGCCAAGAATCTGGCCCGTCATCATGCCGGGCAGGGATACCAGACCAATAGTTTCGGTGGAAGCAATGATGGGGTTCATACAGGCAATAACGGCTTCTTTATACCAGGGCAGGGTGGCTTCCCACTGATTGGCGGCTAAAGCCAGCCGATACTGATAGAGCCGTTCATTTTGCCTTAAGCCATTGTAAAAAGTATTGATGCCGATAATGTTGCCGCTGAGGCTGTTGCCCAGCAGCATTCCCATCAGGGGAATATAATACTGGGCGTCAAAGATGTTGTCCAAACCGATGACAAATTGATTGATAAAGAGAATCATCCCCAGGTTGGGCAGACCAAAGCCGATGACAATCGGTAATAACTGTTTTTTGACGGTTAATCCACAGGTTTTAACGGTGGATAAACCGGCCGCCCCAATCATAAATAAAACATAAGCCGAGTTTACCCAGAGGTTGTTGAACAAGAAGATGTACTGCAGAAAAAAGCCCACCAGCACCAGCTGGATGGTCATCCGGAAGAGGGCATAAATCGTCCGTTTATTAAGGCCGATTCCCAGTTTAAAATTGATAATGGCCATCGGCAGCACAAAAATCAGCAGATAAAAAGGGGTATAAAAGGGTATTTCCTGAACGCCCATTACCAGCTCACCTCCCGGAGTCTCTGATTTTTATAAATATCGTCGTGGGAGACCACTAAAATGGTTTTGTCGTAGCTTAAAAGCAGCTCCACCATTTTTTTCTTCAGCTCCTGATCCAGACCGGTGGTAATTTCATCAAGAATCCAGATCTCCCGATCCAGCAGAATCCCCAGAACCAGGGCCAGCCGTTGCCGTTCGCCGCCGGAAAGGGCATCGATGTTTTTCTCGAGGGTATCTTCCGGCAGGGACATGGTTTTAAGCCAGTCCCGTAAAACCGCTTCCTGATAACTTAAATGACGGTTGACCGGAAAATTAAAAACGCTCGCGAAAACTTCACTGACTATTCCCCTGGGAATATCAGCATCCTGACTCACATAAGCAATTTTGCGGCGAATGTCATTAACCGTTTTCCCGGTCAGCCGCATCCCGTCAACCAGGATTTCCCCGGCTTCCGGTACCACAAAACCCAGCAGCATTTTAACCAGACTGGTCTTGCCCCGGCCGGACGGCGCACAGAGCAGAACCTTTTCCTGACGCTCAATTTCCAGATTAAAACCGGAAAAGATTGTCCGCTGATCATAGTTTAAGAAAATATTCCGAAATTCCAGATAGGCCATCTTTTACCTCATTTTAAACGCTGTTACACTCCGGCTGATCGCCTTATCGCCAGGATACTACCGGCTTCTTTCGGGGCACGGTGCGCTGATAAGAGACCTTGGGATAGCCCATCACCTGACAGGCAATCACTTGTTTGTTGGTCTCTTCAATCCCCAGAAAACGTCTTATTTTTTCGCTGTTGGCCGCAGCCCGGACAAAAAAGCCACTGTAGAACATTCCCAGTCCTTGGGCATGGGTCATCAGTTCCATCGACGATGAAGCCAGGCCACCATCAATGGGTGATTCCGAGACGATAATCACAACGGCTTGGGCATTAAAAAACAAATCGGTGGTTTTTTGCGGATTTGCCAGATAGCCTTCATACATCTGCAGCCACCGCTCCGCATAATAGGCAATCAGCGGTGGGGTCTTTTCCCTATCGGCCAGCAGCACTTTTCCCAGATTGTTAAGGCTTTCCAGGGCCAGTCCGGTCAACTCTGAAAGTTGATCCTGAACCACCACAAAAGACACCGGCTGACGGTTTCCGCCAGTTGGGGTAAATCGGCCAGCCTCAATAATCGTCTCCAGTTTTTCTTTTTCGATGGGCTGGTCTTTAAACTGTCGGACCGACCGCCTAAATTTAATGAAATTCAGCAGATTTTCCGGTTCGATGTCAAAGCTGGCGGCTTCATATTCCTTCACTTCGCTCATGTCGTAGTCGCTGATGCTGACGGCATTTACCGGACAGATGGCGATACAATGGCCGCATTTAATACAGGTTTTGTTAAGGACTTTGGCCTTGTCCGCTTCAATCACCAGATCCCGAGTAAAGCAATCTTCAACACATGCGCCACAACCAATACATTTTTCCTGATCAATCTTAATCATTTTTTCTTCCTTTCAACATCAAATGCCATTTCAAATTATCCTAATTACCGGTGATAAAGAAATAGAACAACACGATGACACCCAGTACAATGCGGTACCAGCCGAAAATTTTAAAATCATGCTTTTTAATATAGGTCATCAGAAATTTAATGGCCAATATGGAAGTAATAAAGGCCGAGATCATTCCTACTAATAATATTACCACTTCCCAAAGGGTAAAGGCAAAACCAAATTTAATCAGTTTTAATAAACTGATCCCGAACATGACCGGAACGGCCATAAAAAAGGTAAATTCGGCAGCCACCGTTCGGGATGTCCCCAAAATCATCCCCCCCAGAATGGTTACCCCGGATCGAGATGTCCCCGGTACAATCGATAAAGCCTGAAAGGCACCAATCTGCAGGGCCCGTTTATAACTGAGTTCCGATAACTTGACAATCTCCGGTTTACGCTTTTTGTTGTAATTTTCAATCACAATAAAAAGAATCCCATAGAGAATCAGCATCGCTGCCACAACGATTGAATTCATAAAATAGGTATCGAAGAGACTATCCAGCAGCAAATAGGCCAGGATTCCCGGAATACAAGCCACCGCAATTTTTGACCAGAGGATGACCGTGTTTTTACGGATCATTATTTTTTTATCTTTAAATGAAAACGGCACCAGTTTATGCCAATAGATATAAACCACTGCCAGAATGGCGCCCAACTGAACGACGTATAAAAACATTTCAATGAACGGGTCGGACATATTCAGTTTTATAAAATCATCCACTAATATCATATGCCCAGTGCTGCTGATTGGCAGCCACTCGGTTACACCTTCCACAATCCCCAGAAAGATTGCCTTTAAAATTTCTACAAACCCCATTTTTTCCTCTCTCTTGCCTGTAATTTTAAGTCGCTTTGTCTCGAAGACCGATCCGATTGCGATCACATCTCCTTGAAACAAAAAATAAACTCATATCATTTAGTTTACTTTTTTATGCCCGAAATTACAATGTTTTTATGGAATAATGCTGAAAACAGACCGGAATCTTAAATAAAACCAAAGAAAAAAAACCGGTGCTATCAGTCATAATAACACCGGAATTAATTATTATTTACTTGGGTCAAACACCGTTCCCATAAAAACAATGGCTCCGGTTTTGCTGTCCTGAATGACATAGAAAAATGGTCGGTCGAATTTAAGTTCAAAATCATAGGCAGGCATGCTGGTAACGCTGATTTCCACCGAGGTCACGGCGGCGGCTTCGGTACCGGCCTCATCTACCTGAACAAAGGTCTTGTGCTTAACATCGCTGATATAAATATCAGCTGCGGTGTCGGTTGCTGCCATTCCTGAAAAATCCGCTTTTCCCGGTTGGAAAGCAACTCCCATCCCCAGATCCGTTAAGGCCTGGTTCAATGAATTTTCATATTCCAAAGTAAACTTCGGCAGCATCAGGCTGCCCTCTTTTTTTTCAAAAAGACTCATCCAGTTTGACCAGTTATCCTGATTGAGCTGCTGCTGGAAGTCACTCAGGCTGGAATCTTCGTTGGGTAAAAATAACACCATGGCCATCTGCTCATTTTCACCATAGGGAAGCCGCAAGGCCTGAAAACTGGCTGTTTTTAAATAGTCAAAGGAACCGGTCTGGTACATTGTCGGCACCGTCACGCTCTGTCCATCAGCCAGAGTAAAACTCTGATCGCTGGTAAGATCCTTTTCAAAAGGACTGCTCCAGGCTCCTTTAAAATAGACGGCATTTATCAAAAACATGATCGTTTCCGGGTCAATGGGCGGGGTAACAATCTGATCAATATTGCCCTGAGTTTCATCTTTAACCCATTTGTTAATGACATCGGCCGACTTGGGATCAGCAAAATCCAATTTTTGGGCATCCGCCTGATAATCTTGCTTCACGGTTTTGACAAACGCTTCTGAAAATTTAAAGTCTTCCCTCATCCAGATCGAATTGGCAATATTTAAGGTCAGCTTGGGGTCTGTCGAGGTTAAAAAATACAACAGGGCCTGATTGTTTTCGTTTAGACGGTCACCATCAATGCCCTGAATATTTAAGGCTTTTGCCATCGCCTCCCGGGTTTCTCCGGTTGCGCCATTATAGGCCATTTCCATGGCCAGGGAGATGCCAACAGGTGAGATCATGCTGTTTTTCTTTTCCGTTGCCAGCTTTTTATAGAGATTGAATCCAAAGTCATTGGTCTTTTCAACCAAGGATGTGTCAAACGAATTCAACACCTCTGTCGATGGTTTTGATATCTCGTTTTTTTTGCAACCAGAGCCCATAAATAACAGAGCCGCCATTCCAAACACGCCCATCAGTATTAGCAGTTTTCGTTTCATCTTGGTCTCCTTTTTCTTTAACCCCACTGGCACACCATAACTACGTTTTACTTTAAGCGATTACCCGAAAAACTCCACGACTCCCGATTCCAGATTGTATTTTGCACCCAAAACCCTGACCTCGCCCGCATTGATTCGTTCATTAATGGCCTCACTTTGAAGAATTCTCTTAATGCTATTATCAATGTTAAGGTTTTCACATGTAGCAACATTTTCCTCGCCTGCAATGGCTGGTTGTATTTCTTCCACAATCGATGTAATATACCCGTGACCATGCCCCTGCATGGCGGCAGCCACTGCCCCACAGTGATTATGCCCCAGCACCAACACTACGGATGTCCCCAAATGACCAACGGCATATTCAATACTGCCCAGTTCAAAATCACCAATCACATTGCCAGCCGTTCGAATCACAAACAACTCACCGATTCCAGCCGAAAAAATATGTTCCGGCGGCACCCGGGAATCCGAACAGGTCACAACTACCGCATCGGGTTTCTGACCCGCTTCCACATTTTTGCTTCGTACCTTTGGAGAAACATCACCAGGGTTTTTTTCCGCTGTCACAAAGACCTGATTCCCCTGTTGTAACTTCTTTATTACCGCTTCAATGACATCCTGTTTTTTTTCACACATAGCAAACCTCTTTTCAAATTTAGTCGTGATTTATATATTTCATTGAGTGATCTACTCAATGGAGGTTATCGACGCACTTGCTTAAAACCCTGCCTGGAGTTTTATCGTATCAACAATCGCCATTGAGTATTTTTTAATCAATCACTTGGGCGGGATACTCATTTAAAACTTTTTCGATAAAGACATTGGCGACTTCCGGATCAAACTGACTGCCAGCACATTTTTTTATTTCAGCCACCGCCTCATGAACACTCAACCCTTTACGATAAGCCCGGTCACAGGTCATCGCATCAAAGGCATCCGCCACCCCGATAATCCGAGCCTGGATTGAGATTTCTTCCCCCATCAGTTGTTTCGGGTAACCTTTTCCATCCCAGCGTTCCTGATGCTCCAGTACGTATCTGGCCAACTCTGAAAATTCGCTGGATGAACTTAAAATCCGATAGCCAATTTCAGGATGTCGTTGGATTTTTTTCCATTCGTCCGGATTCAGTCCCCCAGGTTTATTGAGTATTTTTTCATCGATCCCCATTTTTCCAATGTCATGAATTAATCCGGCGGCCTTTACCTGACTGATATCATCCTGATCAAAATTCATTTTTGCTGCGATTTTTTCGCAGATTTCACTGACTCGCTGAGAATGCAGCATTTCACGGCTGCTTTTTTCATAAAGCGTATTCATAATCAAATCGATGGTTCTGTTTTTAATGCTGGCACTTTCATAGAGTTTGTGACGATACATGTTATCTTCAGCGTTCTTTAGCACCTCCTGAATAGTCTGGTGACTTTCGGTTTTGGTTTCATAGCCAAACGAAATCGAGAAATCAATGTTTCCAACGGATTGTTCCAGTGCTGCGACTTTCATCCGTTTGACAATTTTTGCCGTTTGATCCTCATCCGTCTGGGGTAGCAGTACAATGAATTCATCCCCACTAAGCCGGGCCACCACGTCCTGATTCCGGCACTCTGCCTGGATGATCCCGGCCACTTTTTTTAGCAACTCATCACCCAAGGCATGCCCAAACGATTCATTAACCAGCTTTAAACCATTGACATCAGAAATAACCAGACTCAGCGGCAGATTTTCATCCCGATCAATGTTAATCAGGGCTTCTTCATAATAGCGGCGATTGTAAACCCCGGTGAGATAATCATGATTGCTTAAGTAGCGGATCTTTTCTTCGGTCTGTTTTCTTTCGGTAATGTCGGAAATAATCACCGCCACCTGCTGGGGCTCTGGGGAATAAGCCACCACTTCAAAGTATTTTGCAAACTGCTCAAAATACATTTCATAGCGCATTGATGCGCCTGTTTTGATTAGTTGCGCATATTTTTCAACCAGAAAATTCGTTGAATCGGGCATGATTTCTGATAGGGTTTTCCCCAGAATATCCTGACTTTTTAATCCGGTCAGCCGTTCAAAGCTGGGGTTAACATACAAAAAGTTGCAATCTGCTGGTTTCCCATTATGATCGACCAGAACCTCATGTACGGCCAGGCCCTGCTCCATCTGAGTAATCAGTCGGCGGTTTCTTTCTTCACTGATTTTAAGGCTGTTAAGCAGTTCCATGGTCTTGATATGGGCGGCCTTCAGGGCCGCCGTTTTTTCTTCCACCATCTGGGTCAAGCGGCCTTGTTCGTCCTGCTTTTGACGGTTGGCGGCTTTTATTTTGACCATCGCCCGGAGTTGGGCAGTCAATTCTGATTCATCGATGGGTTTGGCTAAAAATGCTTCCGCACCAGACTCAAGCGCCAGAATACGGTGCTCCCGATCCCCTTTAATGGCGGTGACAAAAACAACTGGAATTTCTTTTGTCTGAGGATCGCTCTTAAGTCTTTGACATACTTCAAAGCCATCCATTTCCGGCATCACAATGTCCAGTAGAATGACATCGGGATCTTCTGCCCCGGCAATCGCAATCCCCTCGATTCCGGTGGTGGCTGTCAGCACCCTGGCTTCGGAAAAGGCTTCCCGGATCAGTGCCCGCATGGTGATCAGATTATCCTGATTATCATCAATTGCTAAAAATTTCAATTGTCTATCAGCCATAGAGTACCTCCCGTATTACTTTTAAAAACTCCCGTTCAATGATCGGTTTTGGGATAAAGGCATCAAAGCCCTGGGCTAAAATTCCTTCCCGATCCTGGGTCATGGCACTGGCGGTTAACGCAATGATCGGGATCTTCTCCAATCCCGGCACGGCCCGAATCGCTTTAAAGGCCTGGATCCCATCAATTCCCGGTAGGGCAATATCCATCAAAATCAGATCGGGAACAAACTGTTTGGCCATCTCAATACTCTCCTGACCATCGGCTGCTTCCAACACCCGAAAATGATCGCTTAGCAAAGCTTTCACCGTGATCATATTGTCCGGGTTATCTTCCACCGCCAGCACCAATGGCTTACGCTGATCCGTCCGGGGTTTCCGGGGCTTAATCTCTTTTTTATGCGTTACCGGATAAAGCATGGAATCGATGGCTTTTTTGAGTTCATCCCGGTTGACATCACCTTTTTGAATCAATTGATGAATGTTATTTCTAGTCAGACAGTTGAGCTCATCCTGGGTAATATGCTTAGCAGTCAGAATCAGCACCGGTACATGCGCTGTCGCTTCAGCTTCCCGGAGGGTCTGAAGCAGTTCAAATCCATCAATTCCCGGCATCATCAAATCCAGAACCATGGCATCCGGAATCACTTCTTCCATGATTTCAAACGCTTCTTGGGCATTCCGGGCTACCTTAATCGTATGGCCGCTTTCAGCCAGCAAATCTCTAATCTGAATCACCGCCGGTTCGCTATCCTCAACCATCAACAGGGTTTTGCTTGAGGGATCTGCTGAAGGTTTTCCGGACAATTGGGGTGCTGATATACTCGTTGCTGATTGACCGCTTCCCCGTTGTCCTTGATAGGCGGGTTCTCCTACCTTTTTATCCGGTGCGTAATTCATCGGTAGTGACAAAATAAATTCAGATCCCTCATTGACCACGCTTTTCACACGAACGGTTCCCCCTAACAGGTGGGCATATTTTTGTGCAATGGCCAACCCCAGCCCGGTGCCCCCAAACTTACGGGAAGTACTACCATCTCCCTGTCTGAACTCATCAAAAATATAGGGCAGATAGTTTTCATCAATTCCGATGCCGGTGTCAGTAACCCGAATCTCTATGTTTTCGTCATCTTGACCAATGAATAACTCGACCTGACCCTGCTCGGTGAATTTAACCGCATTGCCAGCCAGGTTTTCCAGAATATGACGGCACTTATCGCTGTCACTGTTAATATAAACGGCCGTGTTGCCCGATCCGTTACGACAGATCACATTTTTCTCACGGGCCTGAGGTGCCAGCATTTCCACCACCTCATCGATCAATTGGTTAATATTAAAGGTGGTGATTTCAACCTCTTCACGACCCGCCTCGATCCGGGAAATGTCCAGAATATCATTTATCAGTGCCAACAGATTTTTACCATTCCGTTCGATGACTTCAAGATAGCTGTATTCTTCTTCGGGAATCTCATTTTTAAGGCGCCGGTTTAAAATTCCGGATAGGGCAATGACCGAGTTAAGCGGTGTCCGCAATTCATGACTCATATTGGATAAAAAGTTCGTTTTAAGTTGGTTCGCCTCATTGAGTTCTTTTTTCTGCATTTCCAACTCGATGTTCTGATGAATGAGTTCCACCGACTGTTCTTCCATTTCATTCTTCTGCGCATCCAGCTCCCGATTCTGATGTTCCAACTTCTGGGAAAAGGCTTTGATGGTACGATAGGCTAAAATCCCTTCAATTCGGGCACTCATGGTGCTAATGGTCTTTTCGATAAAATCAATGGCTTTTTGATTGTATTTTCCGATGGCGGCCAGGGACACCACAGCAATAACCTCACCGCCAAAAATAATCGGAATGGTGATAATTTCCCGGGGCATAAACTTCCCACTGACCGTATAAAAGACAAATCGAGAATCCTCCGGGATATCCTTGATATGGGTGTAATGACCACTGGCAAGCGATGCTCCGAATTCTCCTTCCAGGGTGTCTCCGGCAAACGCCGCCCGGCCTATTTCATCCAATCCGATTGATTCAAAATGCTCAAATTGATTCGTATCGGCGTTTCTCAGATAAACCGCCGCCACCTGGGAATCGGTATAGCGGGACAGGGTATTGAGGGTCTTTCTAAAGAAAATTTGGGCATCTTCTTCAGCTAGCATAATTTTAATAAAATTGGCTGTTCGTTCATTCAGCTCCAGGTTTTTTTGAATGTCATCAGCCAGCGTATTAAAAGAAGCCGATAGGATCCCAAATTCATTCGTGTAAGCATAAACACTTCGGGCATTGTGATTTCCGTTTTGAAATTCATCCGTTGTTCGGGTGAGCTCATTTAACGGTTCCTGAATATTTCGAAGTAAAAGAACGCTTATCAATACGGATAACACCATAATGATTAATACAATCATGACTAATTGCAGTTTTATTCGGCTATATAAGTCCGTTGTGCCCTGATAGAGTTCATCGGCTTTATTACTGGCGAAATTTTCGATTACTGCCATTTTTTCAGTTAAGGTCTCCCGATAGACTCCCACCTTTTCACCCGGCAGCAGACTTTTTCGGGCGGTTTCCAGGTCTCCGGCCAGAGCATTTGCCACGATATCGGCCCGGGCCGTTTCCCAGTTGATGTAAGCATTATAGGCCGCATCCACATCCTGTTTAGGCCCTAGATAAAGCTCCCGCAAAATATCAAATTGGATCTGGATATCGGCATCATATTGCTGCATCGCTTCAATGGCGCTATTACGTTCTTCCTGGGTATTGGCCAAGAGCAGATCTCTAACGCCCACCCGCATACTCAAAATGTCCGCATCCAGCCGATCAATTGCCCGGGTAACCTTAAAGGGGTGGTCATACATGGTTTCTGCCTGATTTACAATGGTATTGGTTTGCATATAAACCAAAATCCCCAATAAAATAACAAAAAATATGATACTCACAAAACCAATCGCAAGCTGAGTCTTTACTTTTAAATTTTTAATGTTCATCTTTTCTCCCGGAACCATGACTATGAGGTGCAACAATTTTGACAACACCGCACAATGGTAGTTAGTCTTTCTTTTGTGCAAAAGAATTTTGGTATTATATTCTGTTCATCCCATTACCGACTGATCTGAAAAATAGGCACACTGGAAGACAGCATCTTTAAATCCTGATCTTTTGCCATAAAGATGGATTCAGCCTCGCCCGTGACCAAATAACCGCCTTTGGCCAGAGAGCGTTTTAGTTTTCTGATTATTGACCGTCTCACATCGGTGCTATAATAAAAAAGCAGATTACAACAAAATATGATGTCAAAATCACCAAAAATGCTATCTGGAGGATTGCTCGAATGGGAATCCAATAAATCATACTCCGAAAAATCGATTTTTTCTTTTAGTTCCGATCCAATGGCGTAAGCATCGCCCTGTTTTTCGAAATAATTTTTCAGCTGTTTCATACGAATATTTGCAATATCATCGCCATCATAAAGGCCCGTTCTGGCAACGCTTAAGGCTTCCGATGAAAGATCGGTGGCAAAAATTCGAAATCGCCTCGGCTTTGACACAGACTTGATCCCTTCTTCTAACAAAATTCCGATCGAATAAGCTTCCTGGCCAGTGGAACAACCTGCCGACCATACTCTGATTTCCCCGTTTTCCGGTTTTTGACTGAAGAGCTGCGGCAAAATCAGCTTTTCGAGCACCGCAAAGGTCAATGCGTTTCTAAAGAACTGGCTGTAAGTGATCTGAAAAGATGCCATTAATAAATCGGCTTCCAAGCGATTTTGCTGTAAATACAAGGGGTATTCCGCAGCACTAAGCTTAATGCCTGCCATCCGCCGCTCCAGTGATTTAATCAGAAAAGCATCATCATAAATAGTCAGATCTTTTTTATAAACCTCTTTCATAATCCGAATCAGCTCAAAAATGGTTTTATTTGCCTGTGTTCCCATCCGTATCCCCCTAGTATCCTACCTGATGTCCAAATCAGCAGGTGTCGCTAACGAATCATTTCCGAATGCACAACTTCAACCAGCATTTTGGCCACCAGGGGATCAAAATGGGTTCCGGCACAGCGTTTGATTTCCGTAATGGCCTCATCATAGGCCAGTGCTTTGCGATAGGCCCGATCACTGGTCATGGCATCAAAGGAATCGGCCACCGCCACAATTCTTCCCTGCAGCGAGATTTCTTCCCCCTTTAGACCTTTGGGATATCCATGTCCATCCCAACGTTCATGATGTTCCAGGATACAATTGGCCATTTCCGAAAACTCATTTACCGAGCTGAGAATCCGATATCCAATTTCAGGATGTCGCTTAATTTCCTGCCACTCTTCATCACTCAGAGCGCCAGTTTTATTCAGGATTTTTTCATCAATTCCCATTTTTCCGATATCATGGATCAGTCCTGCTGTCCGGATCTGATTGATTTCATCCTGATCCAGCTTCATTCGCAAACCAATTTTTTCACAAATGTGACCAACCCGGCTTGAATGCATCATTTCCCGATTGCTTTTTTCATAAAGGGTGTTCATAATCAATTCGATGGTTTTACTGCGCATGCTGGCACTTTCGTAGAGCTTATGACGATACATATCATCTTCAGCATTTTTTAATATCTGCTGGATATTCTCTTCTTTTCTGGTTTTCGTGCGACTACCAAAAGCAATGGAAAGTTTCAATCCGCGAATTTTTTCCCGGGCTGCCAATACTTCCAGTCTTTTGATAATCAGAGCCGCTGTTTCAGCATCCGTTCGAGTTAGAATAATAACAAATTCGTCACCACCCAGTCGGGCAATTACATCGTTCTCACGACAACCGCTTTTGATAACATTGGAAGCTTTCTGGAGCAATTCATCCCCTACTGCATGGCCAAAGGAATCATTGATCATTTTTAAGCCATTGACATCGGCCATAACCAGGGTTAATGGGTAATTATTTTCCGTATCCAGTTTTATCAGGACTTCTTCATAAAAGCGTCGGTTGAACAAACCGGTCAGATAATCATGGTAACTCAAATACCTGATTTCTTCCTCCGTTTTTCTAATTCGGGTAATATCCTGAACGGTTCCAAAATTTCCAATATGGTTTTTCTCTTCGTCAAACTGGGGAATCATCCGCATATTGATAATTCGCTCTTCACCATCCTGACGAAAGATCCGGAAAATAAAATCAGCTGTTGATTTTTCGACCATTACCTTATTGATATTTTCAAGAATAACAGGAATCTCTTCTGGCTGGGCAAACCGGAGAAATTGCTCTTTGGTATCCACTTCATCAATGGAAGCAATCCCAAAGATATTCAGCACTTCTTCCGAACAGCTGATTTTGTCATTTTTGAAATCAAACTCATAACTTCCCAGATGCGCCAGTTTTTGCGCTTCGACCAGCGCTTTCTCACTTTTTTTCCGGGCTTCATTTTCTTTTTCCAGCGATTTCAGCAGTTTGAGGGTTCGAGCATGGGCGGCCTTTAGGGCCACATTCTGCTTTCTGACCCGGTTGTTAAGTCGCTCTTTTTCATTGCGTTTTTGAAGATTGGCCCAGCGGATTTTTGCCATTGCCCGAAGCTGAGAAAGCAGTTCCTGTTCATCAATCGGCTTTGATATAAAACCTTCACCGCCGCATTCCAGCGCCAAAATCCGATGTTCCCGATCGCCTCGGGCAGCGGTCACAAAGACCACCGGAATATCGGCCAGATCGGGGCTGGCTTTTAATTGACGACACACCTCAAAACCATCCATCTCCGGCATGATAATATCCATGAGAATAATATCCGGGTCTTCCGACACCGCCATTTCAAACCCCGTTCGCCCAGTAAAAGCCATCAAAACAGTAGCATCTGAAAACACATCACGAATCATGGCTTTTAAGACAATCACATTATCCGGGTTGTCATCAATCACTAAAATCTTTAATTGTCTTGTTTCCACAGGTCACCTCGTCCATGATTTTTTATATTATTGATCACTACTGATATTCCACCCGGTTTTGCCCCTTCTCTTTCGCCCGGTTTCGGGCTGTATGGGCTCGCGAAATCAAGGTTGCCGGCAGTAAGTCTTTGCGATAGGCGGAAACCCCAAAACTGGCGGTAAGCTTCCCAACGGTATTGAAACGAGTATTTTCAAGAATTGTCCGGGTTTTTTCTGCCAGTGTAATGGCACCTTTTTCATCGGTATCGGGAAGGATCACTAAAAATTCCTCTCCGCTCCAGCGTCCCACAATATCCGTCACCCGAACGTTGTCCATAAGCATCGCGGCCACTGCCACCAGCATCTCATCCCCAACCTGATGCCCGTAAGTCTCATTGATCGTACGAAGCGAGTCCACATCAACCAGCATAACCGAAAAAGGTGCCTTTGTCCGCTCGGAGCGTTCCAATTCAAATTGCAAAAATTCATCGAGTTTTTGACGATTAAACACCTGGGTCAGTTTGTCCTTAATCGACAGCTTTTTGATTTCCTCTTCCAGTCTTTTGATTGCAGTAATGTCCCTGATGACACTCAAGATGTGCGCTTCACCCTCAATGCTGATGGCCTGGGCTGATACCAGTCCGACAAACATTTCACCATTGACATCATTTACCATGATTTCCATGTTCTCACTGACACCGGTTCGCTTCAATTCTTCAATTAGCTGATCCCGTTTATCCAATTCAAAGTATAAATCATGAATATTCGTCACACCAGTCATGATATTTTTCCCTCTGGTTGTTATCAATTTATGGAAGGCCCGGTTATAGGACACTAATTTTCCATCTTCCATGGTGGTGATAATGGTTGGGTCAGGAAATAAGTCAAAAATCATCTCAAAATGCTTTTTACAGGCACTGCGAATACCCCCGATCATCTCATTGAGCTCAATAAAATCCGGATCATTTCCGTATTTTTCTAAAACATCATTGTCCGGTTTTTCCTCCGCAACGATGCTTTTCAGGTATTTAATCAATTCTCTGATTTCAGCATTTAACATGATCTTCCCTTCACAACTTTCTGACTCATCATCGAAACGTTTTTTTGCCAATCTGTTCCCATTCATTTTATTCAGATAATAACATAGTAATACGAATCCAACAGGTAGGTTTGCTCATACTTAACCGTCATTTTCCACAGATTTTTCTTCACCTTTTTAATGGAGGCTTCCCCTTTTTCGTATTGATCCAGTAGTTTTAGAAAATACTTCTTCTCACTGGGCAAGGCAATCGTTCTGAAATACCCCCAGATATGTTGCGCCACATTAATTGAGTTGCCCATAGTGGTTTCTTTTTGAAAAGATGCTTCAATCAGATTATAAAACTCCATGCAGGGATAGCTGTCCTTATTGTTCAGCAGTTTTCGAATCTCCAGATAATCAAGGGGAGATCTTTCCAATACTGCATATTTATATTTACTCCACTCATGTTCCAAGCGATTAATTTCTTTCTTTGTGGTTATGCAATTAATGCACTTCATCGCCGATAAATTCTTGTCTTTCACTTCCAGCATGATATCCAGATCTCTGCCATCCAGCTCCTGATGAAAGGCCATAAATTCGTTTATTCCGATGGTCTTGGAATGCGAACCCGGTTTTTTATCGGGATGCTGCTGGGAGTAATGGATTTTTTGCTTACCATCCTGACTTTTCCAGGTAGTTTTGCAAATATCAATCCAATATGTATCCGGCTGCTTTTCATCACACGGATTCACCTGGTGATGCAGGTTGTCAAAAATCACCGGAATGTCCAGGGCTTTTCCAATGATTAAAACATCACTGATGGTGTATGATTTATCGTCGTTTTCAATTACCAATCGTTTTTTAACCGTTTCACTCAACCGCTGGTAATTTTTTAGAAAGCGTTTAATTGCCTGTTTTTTATCATTATATATTCCCCCGACGTGGAGGATAATCTTATTTTCCGGACCCAGTCCCAGGCTATCCATGACACAGGCATGATAGTCCAAATCGGCAATGGCATTCGCCACAATATTTTCGTCCGCCGAGTTTAACACAGTATACTGTCCCGGGTGCATGGAAACGCGCATGCCACTTTTGGCAATTTTCTTGCTGATTTTTTTAAACTGTTTTTCAAAAACTTCCCACCAGACAATCCGGTTGACTGGATTTGATCCAAACGGAATCAGTGATGAGCTGATGCGAAACAACTCAATCTGATTTTCGATATTATAGTCAATCATCTTTTCCAGGGCGTTCAAATTGTGTTTAATCAATTCAGTCAATTTTTCTTCGGACGCATTTTTCAGCAAGCACGTTTTCAATTCCGTATTAAGCACACCCACCGTTAAACATGCATATCCTATCCTCATCATAACCTTCTTTCCTATCCGTTCCCACTACTTTAATCGCTTTTTACTTTCAAAGTGATTATTAAAGCCTAAAAAATAACCATTATCAAAAATCTCCATCCAACAGCCACTTATGTCGCATAAATAAACCCGTTCGATCCGATATCCCCAATGATTTCGTTCATTATATCAGAAATGATTGCGAAACTGAAGTGAAATGGTCGTTAAATCAATGATATTTCATTTATTTTCGACCTAAAAAAGAGCCAGATTTCAGGCTCTTTTTGCTTTTTTGTAGACAGGTAACTTTTACCTGCCGTTCTTTTTCTAATTCGGTATCCGTGATTTGCCAACAAATTATCATTTTTTAGTCAGCACTTTTTCAATAAAGATCCGTGTCACTTCCGGATCAAACTGCGTACCGGCATGCTTTTTTAGTTCATGAATGGCATCGGCCTGACTCAATCCGCTACGATAGGAGCGATCACAGGTCATGGCATCATAGGCATCCGCCACCCCAATAATTCTTGCCTGCATGGATATTTCTTCCTGCTTCAATTTTTTGGGGTAGCCTTTCCCATCCCAGCGTTCATGATGTTCATAGACATACCTTGCCATTTCGGAAAATTCACTGGAAGAACTCAAAATCCGATAACCAATTTCAGGATGCCGCTGCATTTCCTGCCACTCCTCGAAATTCAAATGGCCGACCTTGTTGAGGATTTTTTCATCAATCCCCATTTTGCCAATATCGTGCATCAGCCCAGCCGCCCCAATTTGGTTAACCGCATCCTTACTCAGGTTCATCTCGATCGCAATGGCTTTACAGATCTCGCTGACTCTCCGGGAATGAAGCATTTCCCGACAACTCTTTTCATAAAGAGTATTCATAATCAGTTCGATGGTTTTATTTTTGATGCTGGCACTTTCATAGAGCTTATGCCGATACATGTCATCTTCAGCCCGCTTATATATCTCCTGAATGTCCTGGTTTTCGCTTTCCTTTATTTCGCAACCAAATGAGATCGAAATATCAAAGGCGTCGATTTTTTCATTTAAGGTCTTTGCTTTCAGGTCATTGATCACCTCAACTGCCTGAAAAATATCCGTCTGTGGTAAAATCACAATAAATTCATCGCCCCCCAGTCTGGCAACAATACTGTTCTTTGGAACTGCTTCTGTAATCAATCGGGCGGATTTTTTTAACAACTCGTCTCCCATCGCATGACCAAAGGAGTCGTTTATCAGTTTAAGACCGTTGACATCGGCCATGATCATCGTAATAGGCAGATTATCCGGAACATCCAGCCGCTCCAGTTCCTCTTCATAAAACCGCCGGTTATGGAGACCCGTGAGATAATCATGGTAACTCAAATAGCGGATTTCCTGTTCCGCCTGTTTGCGCTCCGTAACATCTGTAATAATCACCGCAAATTGCTTGAATCGGGGTGAATAGGCAACAACTTCAAAATATTTACCCACAAACTGGTCATAAAACTCAAACCGCACTGGCTGACCGGTCATGGCTACCTGACCGTATTTTAAGATCCACTGCTTATCCATAGCCGGTGCCACTTCCAGGGCAGTCTTGCCGATAATCTCCTTCCGTTTCATACCAACCAGCTTTTCATAGCTTTCATTGGCATCCAGATATCTAAAATCCACAGGATTGCCGGACTGATCAAAAATAACTTCGTGCACCGCCAGTCCCTGGGCCATTTGGGTGATCAGTAGCCGGTGTTTTTCTTCACTTTCTTTTAAAGCTATTTCTGCCTGATGACGATCGCTAAAATCCACCAGCATATAGCTGACCAGCTTTCGCTTAAGATCGAAATCATTTTTATTTACATAAAACCAGCGGATGGTTTCATCCGTTCTGACCTTTACCGGCGTGCGTTTATGATCCCCCCGATTTAGAATTCTCAGTATTTCAGAAACACTTTCCTTGTTTCCCGCAAAAAAAAGCCTGGCAGCGGGATTCATACAAATAATCTCCGCATCACCATTGATCAGAAAGGCGACCTCGCCGATATTCCAGAAGGTTTGTTTCCAACGATTGATTTCCAATTCAAATAAATCATTTTTTACTTCGTTTAAACCAATCATGGCTGAAATGTACAAAATCACCACTGGCGTCGGATCGACATATTTATCACCCCCCATCAGGATCACCAGTACCGCAAGCCATGACACCTGTATTGACACAAGGATGAAACGATAACTTTTTTTCAAACTTAGGGAATTCGTTTTTTGATATGCTTTGATCAATGTGACTATTAAAAACAGCAGAAAAACAATGTAGTAGGCAAGAATCAGATAATAGACGATGTTTTTGGAGGTACTGGCAACCGAAAAACCATTAACTTTGATCAATTCCACCCAGTTAAACGCCAGATGATGAATCGGATTGGTAATATAGAGTATCCAGAGTCCCCCTGAGAGAGTTACCAGCAAATATTTAATTGGCTGGGAAATTTTGACTTTTGCAAATTGGGAAACAAATAAGATTCCAAACGTTGGAATAAATATCACGCCCAGATTCGCAAGATCCCGGGCCAGGATCATCATTTCAATGTTTTGCGAGTTGAGCGACAGAAAGTACCCCAATGCATAAATTGCCGAAGAAAACATCAGGGCCGAAAAATAATTAAACTGGCCCTCGACTTTTTGCTTTAAGAGTTTTATTCCCACAACACTATAGCCGGCCGCAATGATCGGTAATGCATATACGATTAAATTTAAGAATACCTTTTGTAAATCCATCCACTTCCTCATTCCAGAACGCGTCCGAAAATTCTGCTGTTACCAATCAGCTGATAAAAAGCAGCATTATCAATCTTGACTGAACCTGTATAATACCAGACAAAGGTTAAACGAACCTTTGTCTGGTATTATTTTTTACATAAAAATATACCAAGTTTTACACCTGGTCATCCAGATATTTTATATGAATGTGGGTCGCATCACAAAAGGGCTTATTGACCGATTCGCCACAGCGACACAATACTAGGCGATTGCGCTTTTCATATAGGCTGCCATCTGCCGATTGAAGGGGAATCCCCCCCTTAACAAAAATACCACAACTGGCCCCCCGCTCCGGATCCTGAAGAATCACAATTTCGGGTTCATATTCCGGTTCAATGAATGCGCCACTTTTTTCTACTGCCACTAACCGCCCGGCCGGACACTCGCTGGCGGCTTTAATGGCTTCATTTTTGAGGGTGGGATTATCGGACTGCCTGATCAGCTCCCATGCGGTACCATCATTGCGGTGACAGAATCTGGCAAATGCACAGCGGTGGTCATCTCGCATATCCAAATCAGCCCCAATGAGCACTTCGGCCCGATCGACAAAATCGGCTTTTGATGCGGTTTCATCACCATGAAAATCACATTTTGAATGGGCGCCATCACAAAAAGGCGGATTCTTTGACTTTCCGCAGCGGCATAGGGTATAGGTTTTCGCCTGCGGCAACTCCCGCCCCTCCCGATAAACATAGCCTTTTCCCTGGGACGTAATTATTTTCTCAGAAAGTTTAATATTCCCGGTAACCACATAGGGCCCGTCTTTTAAGATCTTTATTTTGCCTGTCATTTCATTTTTCATTCTTATCTCCGTGCTTATCCTTTGGTATTGAATCTAATCTTTACGGTTTGTGCCCATTGGGTAATGAACGACCCTATTAATAAAATACACACAGCCAGATACAGGGCGGATCTGTCGAGGTATAAGCGACCCGATGTTTCTGATGCGGCAGAATCAAAAGAGTATCCCCTTTTACCAACGTGACCTTCCGGTCATCTTCAAAGACTAACTGAGCCCTGCCTTCCAGCAAAACCACATATTCGTGTTCCTGCTGATCATACCAGTTTGATTGCTGCCCCGTACTGATAATCCGTTCGATCCGGATCGTCTGATTGTGCTCCAGCACCGAGATCAGTTCATCTTTGATGGGCAATTCGGGCATTTCATAAATGTTCATTACTACCTCATATAAATCATACCATAGAATCCAGTCAGAGAACAGTTCGGCTTAAAAATTCAAATTTTTTATACTCCCCAGTCTTTGCTTATTTACTGATTAGTTCTGCCATCTTTCCCGAATCACTGATATCCATCAGTTCTTCCGGAAACGGGGCCCAGATGGTCTGATCCAGAAGATAGGGATCGTTATATTTAATGACATAAGACTTAAGAACATTGATCGGTACACTGAGGGGGATTTTCCCACTTTTATATTTTTCAAAACTATCCAATACAAAGTTTTTTTCACCGCTGGAAAGCTGTTCTGAAAAATAACCAAAAATATGCAGCATCACATTAATATAATTACTATACCGGGGAATTCTCAAAAAAGCAATGCCAAGATGGGCTTTGTAGCTACTAAAAACCTGTTCGAGCGGCAACTTATCATGATTGGCAACAATTCGGCCCAATTCTTTTTGCTCTTTCTGACTATAAGCCATCAGCAAATATTTGTTTTGGGCCTGAAATTTAACCAGCGCCGCCATTGTTTTGGCTTTTTCCACCTGGCGATAACGGCACAGCGTATAGAGTTTAGCCAGAAAATGCTCTCTAATTCTAAAATTAGTTAACCGGCCCTCTTCTTCGATGGCCAGATCGGGATAGCGTTTAAATACCTGACCCGCAAAAATGCCCTGACCTTTAATCGAACCCGTGGTCTTAGCTTTACCCAGATAAACTTTGACGTCTTTGGTACCGCAGGATGGTGAACGCCCTTTTAAAATGAAACCGTCCACGGCCTTCAGGCTGTCAAAAAAAGCATCACTAAAGGCAATCATTTCTCCGGTATATTCGGTATCCGAGGCCGGTTGATACAAAACAAGCTGCTCGTTTTCCATCACCAGGCGAACCGGGTTGCGGGGCACCCCCAGGCCAATTTCCACCTCGGCGCAAACCGGATGATAGTCCACATAGTCTTTTAGTTTTTCGACAAACTTATCCGGCAGTGTTTGTCCATTATATCGGCAGGCATCAAAGCCCATGCATTTACTGACCACAACCTGGGGTCTTAATTCCTTTTCCATTTTGGTCACCTCGTTTCTTTATCTCAAACCCTATTTACCCATTTGCCAAAAGCTTCAATCATCAAAGCTCTCAGTCCTGTTGCCGAAAAAAAACAGACACGCTCTGCGCATCTGTTTTTGGACTGCCCGGTTTAACTCAACAGGTAATTACTACCCGGTTTTTTCTTGCATTTCTTTTTAATTTTTGCGGCTGTTTCGGCCAGTTCAAAAATCGTTTTGCTGTGATCGCTGGCCACACCGGCAATTGAAACTGACAAAAAGGGGAAATTCTCCTCCACATCCTTGCGATCTTTGGAGGTGATATAGCCTTTGTCAATGTCTTCCTTACTGTAATATTTAATCACGGCCTCGTTAAAGGCATGCATGATACTGATACACAGCTGCTCGGTTTTCTTTTTGGGGACAATGGCAATAAAGTCATCCCCACCAATATGACCAATAAAATACTCGCTTGGAATCCGGGTTTTTAAGATCTCGGCAAACTCCTTCAATACCCGATCGCCATTTTCAAAGCCATACAGATCGTTATAGGCCTTAAAATTATCCAGATCAAAATATAGAATCGTTTTTTTGTCCTTGGATTTAAGGGCCTTTTCCAGCTGTTGTTCAATCATCAGGTTTCCCGGAAGTTCAGTCAGCGGATTCAGGTGTTTCGCATAGACAAACTCAATTTCGATCAGTTTTTCCATCAGGTCTTTAACCGTCACAATGCCCTGAAACTGATTATCCCGGGTTACCACAATAAAATCATAAATTTTATCAAAATCCCGCTGCATCGCATTTTTCCCGACAACATCAATGGTGGCCAGGCAATCCACGTCCATAAAATCGGTATCCATGATATTGCGAACCGGTTTATTGGCATAAAGAATGTAGCCGTATTGACCGCTAATCCGTTTATAAAGGGCGTTTCGGGTAATCACCCCGATCGGAAGCTGATCTTCAACCACACAAAAGCCGGAGCGGGTTTCATTTTCTTTAAACATTTCATGAACCTGTGAAACGAGGATATCCGGCGATATGGTTTTCTCCTGCTTACAGATGCTCTCAATCCGATCATCAAGAACCCGATTATCCAACAACTTTCTTTTCCTGGCATTCTCTTTCATAACAATTTCAAGCACATCCTTTGAGATTGAATTTAGAATTCCATTGGGCTTTTGAATAAAATAACCTTGTCCATACGAAACCCCAATTTCGATGAGTGTCAGCAGTTCTTCCTTCGTCTCGATCCCCTCGGCAATCAGTGCCGTTTCAGTATATTCTGAAAACTCATTCAGACATCTTACCAGAGATTGTTTTGTCATGTCTTTGTCGATATCCCGGATCAGTTTCATATCCAGCTTAATATAATTGGGATGAATATCCGAGATCAAATTCAATCCCGAATACCCGGCCCCGGCATCATCGATGGCAATCCGATAATCCTGCTCTTTATAATTGTCAATGGTTTTAATAAAATCCGCCAGGTGATTAATGGCCTCGCTTTCGGTAATCTCGAAAATAATACGCTTGGGATCAATATCAAATTTTTCCAGATACTCCCGGGTAAATCCTTTTCTGAATTGGACATCCTGCATAATATTAGGGTTCACATTTAAAAAAAGTTTGAACTCGCTTTCGATTTTAAAGGCCGCTTCAAAGGCTTTTGACCGACACAAAAATTCCAGCTCCCAAAGCTTATTGAATTTCTGGGCACATTTGAACAGCATATCCGGATTATGAAGCAACGAAGCAACCGGCCCCCGACTCAGCGCCTCGTAACCATGGACGGTTCCGTCTTGCAATGACACAATGGGCTGAAAAACGGTGCTGATTTTCTTCTGATAGAGTATTTCCAAGAGCTCTCCTCTCAACCGCTCTTCTTCTTTATTCTGATTGATATCCAAACACATTCCTCCCCATTGTTGATGTCACAAATTATAACCATGAGAGCTGGTTATTAATATTATCATCCGGTTAAATTTACGTTAATTTTCATCGGATACGGGTACCTATTCTAGATAAAGCTTTTTTTAATTATAATATTTTACATCTTCGAAATGTTTACAGAAAGAATATCAACTGTTATACTTAAATAACAGATTTTCACACGAGAATGAGAGGTTATTGTTATGGCTGAAACTCTATTGGAACTAAGAAAATTTGTGATCCCGGAAATAATCATTGGTGTCGATGCCCGCTTGTTGATTGGTCGTTACATATCTCATTTTAATGCCAAAAAACCGCTGATTGTCACCGATAAAAATATTCATGACTTTGACTGGTTTCACGAAACCGTCGATCAGATCCGTCCCCATGTTGAAAAACTGTGTATTTTCGATGAAACCACCCCTAATCCCAAGGATATCGAAGCGATGATCGGTGCAGAGCTTTTTTTGTCGCTGGGGTGCGACCTGATCATTGCCATTGGGGGCGGTAGCGCCATCGACTGTGCGAAATGCATCAGTATTGTGGCTACCAACGGTGGCAATGTCCTTGATTACGAAGGGGTTGATGAAGTGCAGATGCCCGGGCCACCGCTGATCTGTATTCCCACCACCGCCGGATCCTCTGCCGATGTTTCCCAGTTTGCCATTATCAAGGATACTGCTGCCAATATTAAACGGGCGATCATCAGTAAAAAGGTGGTTCCCGATCTGGCCCTGATCGATCCGGTTCCGCTGATGTCCATGGATCCCTATTTAACCGCCTGTACTGCCATGGATGCCCTGACCCATGCCATCGAAGCCTATGTATCCAATACCCATTCAGCCCTGACCGACGTTCATGCCCTGGAATCCATCGGTCTGATTAATCAAGCCGTCGAACAATCCGTCACACCCGCACGAAGCATTGAAACGATGTTTCATCTGATGCTGGGTTCCCTCCAGGCCGGATTGGCCTTTTCCAATGCCAGTCTCGGTGCTGTCCATGCCATGTCCCATTCCATGGGCGGTCTGCTGGATTTACCCCATGGCGAATGTAACAGCATTCTGCTTGAGCACATTATCCGCATTAATTTTGAAACTGTACCTGACCGCTATCGGGATATCGCCAGACAACTTGGTCTGCTGGTAGATAATGTCAGTGATTATTTACTGCTTGAAATGATCACGACCCGGATCGCTTCGATGCGGAAAAACCTGAATATTCCTGCCAGTATTATGGTGCCGAATCTCAAAGAAAGCACCCTTGACTATCTGGTGGAAAACGCTCTCAATGATCCCTGCATGGTGACCAATCCCAGAGTCTTGACAAAAGAAGAGGTGAGAACTATTTATGGACGAGTATTGGAATCACAAAAATAAAAAAGAGATCACCCGGGAAACGATAATCGGCCTGGGCGAAAACTCTTTTAAAAAAAATTACTACTCTGAACTGCAAACAAAACTGCTGGATCTGGAACGAATCAACAGCCGAACCCGGGCTTTAATTGCCACCATCCCCGATATCCTGCTGATCAGTAATGGCGAAGGACAGATTACCCCCCTTAATCCTTCGTTGAATACCGGATCGTATGCCCTTCTGGAAATCATGCGCAGTCAGATTCTGATGGCTGATTTAAAACAGGTGATTAATCTGGTTATGCGAACCCGGGTTTTATCGGATTATTATTTTTCGATGACCTTTAAAGATTCACTTCATTATTTTGAAGTCCGGGTTCAGATTTCCAGCTTTGATGAAGTTCTGATTATGATCCGGGATATGACCGAACGGGTCATCATGGAAAAGAAACTCCGGGATCTGGTCGATAAAGATACCCTGACCCATATCGCCAATCGCCGCTTTTTTGAGGCTGAATTGGAACAGCTCAACAACCGGGAGATCAAGAATTTAACCATTTTATTACTGGATATTGATGGCCTCAAATTTGTCAATGACACGCTGGGACATTTACTGGGAGACCAGGTGATTGTCTCGGCCAGTCAGGTTATTGGCCGGTGTTTTCAAGCATTGGGAATTGTTTCCCGAATTGGTGGTGATGAATTCGGGGTAATTGTCAAAAATCAGCCGTCGGACATCATCGAATCAGCCCTGGAAAAAATGAATTCCCATCTAAAATGCTTAAATGAACTGCCGGATGCAACCTTTAAAATATCGCTTTCCTATGGTTACTCCTATCACCCTTGTGGCTTGGTCAACACCAACTTTCTCTTTCAGGAAGCCGACAATAATATGTATCAGAACAAACTGCTAAAAGAATCCAGCACCCGTAACAATCTGGTTAAAACCTTAATGAAAGCCCTGGAAGCTAAAGATTACGTCACCGAAGGCCATACCAGTCGCATGGATACCCTGGCCACCCTCATCGGACAGGCTCTGCGTTTACCCCAGAATGTTATGGATCGAATTCAATTGCTGACCAAATTCCATGATATCGGCAAGGTCGGTATTCCCGACAGCATCCTCAAGAAGCCCAGTGCTTTAACCCCCGACGAATGGAAGGTGATGAAAACCCATTGCGCCATCGGCGAGCGGATTGCCAATGAAT
Organism: Acetobacterium sp. MES1; assembly: GCF_002237635.1. NCBI lineage: Bacteria > Bacillati > Bacillota > Clostridia > Eubacteriales > Eubacteriaceae > Acetobacterium > Acetobacterium sp. MES1. Next base: position 2,394 of record NZ_MJUY01000017.1, on the reverse strand, counting down.
CCTCGGAATTGAAAGATATTTCCCATCTGATTTTGAAACATCAGGAAAAATGGGATGGCACCGGCTATCCCCTGGGCCTCGCTGGCGAAGACATTCCGATTGAATGTCGGGTTCTATCGATTGTCGATTCCTACGATGCCATGACCAATGACCGCCCCTACCGGGGCGCACTTTCCCCCGAAACCGCCATCAATGAAATTGTTTCCTGTGCCGGTTCCCAATTTGATCCCGGTATGGTAAAAATTTTCTGCAAAGTTATTGAACAACATTTAAGACCTCAGCAATAATTTATTACTGAGGCCTTTTTGTGCCCTTACCGGGTTATTTTAGTTGTATAGGTTTGCTCATCACGAATCACTTTTTCCAGGGCCGCAACAACATCCGGATCGTAATGGGTCCCCACATTCCGTTTCATTTCTTCCAGTGCATCATCAATGCTGATCGCTGGACGATAGTCGGTATCTGCTGTCATATCGTCAAATCGTTCACCAACTGCAATAATCCGGGCCAGCTTGGGTATTTCTTTACCCATGAGTCCTTGGGGATAGCCGCTTCCATCCCAACGTTCATGATGTCCCAAAACAATATTGGCCAAATCGACGGTATGATCAAAGGCATTGAGAATCCGAAAGCCAACCACCGGATGCATTTTCATCTCTTTATAGGTGTCATCAATCACATATTCATTTTTTCTGGCGATTTCTTTATCCAAGGCCACTTTTCCAATATCATGAAGATACGCAGCCTTTGACACCTTGTTAATCTCAGCTTCAGACAAATTCATTTTGCGGGCAATTTTTTTGCAAATCTCACTGGTTCTCCGGGCATGCTCAGCTTCGGCTGGCAATTCACCATACAGCTTATCGAGAATATTATTAAAGGTATCTTCCTTCTTTTTCCCCCGATTTATGGTTTTTTTCATATACATGTTGTCTTCAGCGCTGGCAATAATGACTTCAATATTTTCTTCCGGCTCATATTTTGTCGCAACACCCAGGGACACATTTCCCTGGATCGACTTAATTTTTTCTTTGCTGAAATTATCTTTAATTCGATCCGAAAGCCTTTGGGCATCTTTTTTTTCGGTTTGCGGCAGCAAAATGGCAAATTCGTCTCCGCCCCAGCGGGCAATAATATCATCGGCCCGACAGACCTTTTTAAATATTTCCGAAACCTTTTTGATCAATTCATCGCCAGCATCATGGCCAAAAATATCATTCGTCAGTTTTAACCCGTCCACATCACCAATAATAACTGACAGGGGCAGATTTCTTTCGGTATTGAGGCGAATCAGTTCTTCTTCAAAAAAGCGTCGATTATATAAACCGGTGAGGGCATCATGAAAACTGTTATACTCAATGGCCGCTCTTTTTTCTTTCTTTTCGGTAACATCTCTAAAGATAACAATGGCTCCGTCAATATGGCCCTCTTCGTCACTGATGGGGGCAACACTGTCTTCCAGGTGATATTTTCTTCCATCCCGGGAAACCAGCAGCACATGGGTGTCGAATTCTTTCATGGCGTTATCTCGAAAGGCTTCTGCAATATGATCCGGCACGAGATCCGCCTGTTTTTCGTCCTCCAGGACGAAAACCAGAGAATAGTGTTTCCCCAGCGCTTCTCTGACCGGCCAGCCGGTCATTTCCTCCGCCGTGTTATTAAGCATCTCAATCTTACCCAGGGGATCAACAATCATAACCCCATCACTGATTGACATCAATGTTTTTAGGTATTTTTCCCGATTCTTCTCCGACGCCGAGCGGATATAGGCCCCAACCCCAAACTTGCCGTTTAGCAGATCCACTGGAAATTTGGTGGTTTTAAAAATCTTACCCTTCCATAACATCTCATCGGTCACAAAGGTTTTGGTCGCTAAAACCTTTTTATCGGTTTCTCGCTCTTTGATCGCCATCTTTTCTTCCAGGATTTCGAAATCACCCTGACCAATAATATCTTCGGAGTTGATCCCATAAAAATCTTCCATGGCCAGGTTGATAAAAATATAGTTTAATTGATCATCTTTTAGGGATACCGGAATCTCCTCAGACTCGATGAAGGTCTGAACCAGCTCATTAAACCGACGTATCTCCCGTTCTTTTTTTCGTTTTCTGCCTCTTTTAAGAATAAAATACAGCCCCAGACCAAATAAAAAAAGAATAATCAGGATAACTGCAATATTCAATACTGTTATATTCATATTTATAACCATTCCTTTCGTTTCACTCAAGGCACAAAACGTCCTGAAACATCTTGCGTTCGAGCGTTATTGTTTTTATTCTATAGCCATAGGGATAACAGTAAACTACAAATCACGTGAGGAGGAGTAGACCGCTCCATTCTGGAGTGACTGCATATTTATATGTGTAGATTGCCTTTCCAAGCACAAATAAGTGT
>NZ_MJUY01000016.1:0-54693 GCF_002237635.1 Acetobacterium sp. MES1 | reverse complement strand
ACTGTGCTCTTCCTGCCGCCGACGGATATAGCCAAACATCACCACATTCTCCTTTTCATATAAGGGAATACCATTGATTTCCTTCTCGTCCACATCAGCAGTGATATAACCGCTGCCGATATTAGCCAGATCAGTGGTTTGCAGCAGCTGCATCATAACACAGTCACTGTTGGTCACTACCACACTCTCCAGGGATGGCATATCTTTTCCCTGGGGATTGGTTATTTTCCAGTAATTGTTGAGATCAAACTCGTCTTCATAGCACTGCACCAGCTTGAGCTTCTTCAGTTCTGCTTCACTGATCTCACTGGCCTGATAAAGCGGGTGTTTCTGACCCAGATACAAGACCACCTGGGTTTTTTTGAGCTCCACAAATTCTAAATGATTTCTGGTTAAGATATACTGAAAGGCGGTATTCTGACTGTCCATCACATAGACAAAACCCAGTTCGTCCTGATAACCGGCCACCCGCTTGATAATTTCTGCCACCGAGGCGCTATAAAGCTCAAAATGTAATTGTTTGACGTGAAAGCGATTATAAAAATCGGCAAACACCTTCGCCATCCAGGCGCTGGGATTACTGGCAATCTGCAATTGCTCAATCCGGTCCGTCTGCGAAAAAGAAGCCAGCATTTCAATGTTGTCAATGGCTTTGCAGGCATACTCATAGACGTGTTTGCCCCGGGATGACAACAAAATCCCCCGACTTTTGCGATGAAAGAGGCTAAATCCGAGATGTTCTTCCAGCGCCTTAATGGCCTTACTGACATTGGGTTGGGTCGTATAGAGGATTTCGGCAGCTTTGCTGAAAGATCCCACATCGGCACAAACCACAAAATATTTCAGTTGCTTAAGTTCAATCATATCACACACCTTCTTAAAGCGATTGTCCTTCATTTTAAAACCATCCTTCTGCTAAAATCAATTGTCATCACGTTTAACTTTTTTATTTCTCGTTTGTATTATCCCCGTCATTTTTTATTTTTCCATAGGCAATCATTGCGCTCTTTTTTGGAATTGTCAGCGAACTGACCTGATAAAGAACGATCCCATCATATTTGGCAATGGAAGTCTGCAAAACCTTGCCAAAATAATCCTTGATCATCCCCAGGATCTCGCCTTTTAAAAACGACTGGCCGGCTTTTTTATTGGGGTACCAGCACCCGGTGACTTCGGCCTCTTCATAAACGACATCCACTAGCTCCAACTGTTTGCTTGCAGGCGAGCGCATCGGCTCAGCCAAAACCTTTAGATAGCGCAATACATTTTTAACATCTTCCTGATATTTTTTAATCTCATCTTCAGACCAGCGGGCCTCGCCGCCCCGTTCAATCAGAATACCGGGAATCCCCATCGAACCGGCATAATTATAGGCGCCGCTGGTGGCCAGATAGGATTTAACCCGATAGGGCACTAGTACCGCCGTTGCCATGGCCTCGGACTCACTGACGACCGCCTCTTTGGCTGCACCAACATAATAAACGTAAGGAGTCAGCGACTCATAACCATCCCCGGCATGAAGGTCAATAAAGCGATCGGCTTTTTTAAAAAACATTTCTGTTAAAAAAGCCGCCAGCTTATCGCCGGTTGTGCCGTCCGGATCACCCGGAAAAATCCGGTTAAGATTTTTTCCATCCTCGGCCACCACACTCATCGTCCGGTTTTCAAATCCGCTGATATTGACCGGATGAATGATGATCAGACAGCCAGCTACTGCTTCTGGCGTGATTTCCTGAGCCAGACGAATCGCTGTTTCGATTCCGGTATATTCGGCGTTATGGACTCCGCCGGTAATCAGCACGGTTTTTCCGGCACTTTGGCCATTAATAATGGTCACCGGTAAGTTAAGCGCCGTCTTGGGCACCGCCACATAGCCAGAAACTTTCGTTCCTTTTTTTGCCACCAGATTATTAATTACTACTTCCAAGTGCCTTCCTCCTTTTGTCAAATAAAAAATACTTTATAAACTCATTTTTAGCTTTTTAAAATATCTAATCTAAAAACGAGACCGTAATTCCGTTCTGGGAATTACGGTCTCACCAGTTTATTTTATCATTATTTATTTTTCGGCAAAAATCATAAACATCGGGGTGGACGCATAATTGATCTGTTCTTCCTGATCCCAGACTACCGCACCAATCCCCTGTTCAACCATGACCTTATTAAAACCGGTATTAATCAAAACCGCGGCATCCCACTGGGGCCGCATGGTTCGGCTCAGCGGCAGATTCATGGCAATTTCTTCCATCGCTTTAGTATCGGTCTTGATATAGTGGTCATTAACCCCTGCTTCTTCCGATTTAATCCGATCGTTAAAGTACTCCTCTCTTTTTTCTTTATCATAAAGATGGAGATACCAGTTGGCATCAAAATTCAGGATCCTACCGCCTGGCGCCAGTACCCGATGCCATTCTTTATAGGCTTCGTCGGGACGTTCCAGATTCCAGGTCAGGTTCCGGGTAACAATCAGATCAAAACTGTTATCTGCAAAGCTTAAATGATGAGCATCCATCTGCATAAAATTGATTTGATTCCGGTAATAACCGGCATTTTGTTTAGCCTTATGAAGCATCGCATCGGTGTAATCAACCGCTGTTACATCATAACCGCAGGAGGCCATGGTAATGGCAAAGAAACCCGGGCCGGTGCCAATATCCAAAACTTTAAGCTTACGGCCAATCACGGCTGGCTTATGACGATTGATCAGTTCTTTCCAGACATCCATTTTGTAGCTGTTCAGCTCCACCACATTGACCTCAGAATAACCTTCTGAACGTTTATCCCAATAATTTTCCACTTTTTCAAGAATGTTTTCCATTATTATTCCCCTTTTTTGCCTGATACAATAAAAAAAGCCGTAAAGAAACAAGCCGATCTTCTGATCGAAATGAGTCTTCATGACTTTCTTGTATATACGTGTATTTAATTTAGCCGTATTTTCTCATAATCTTCTTGTTCTGTCAAGGACTATTCTTTTGGGAACTAAGACAAACCTCTTCAAATTTTACAGAATAGTAATTTTAGAAAGAAAAAATTTGTATTTTATGGTTTATTCGAAACCCTCCAGGGCCTTAAGTCTTTTAAATTCACCCATCCAGTCGCCTTTAAAATAATAGATCGCCATTCCCAATGCCGTGGATGCCCAGGTAATCGGATAGGTCATGGCAATCCCGGTAATACTCTGATTGGATGCCATAATCATAAACAGCAGCACGGTCCGTAATACACAGATATTGGTTAAAATAATCACCATCGGCGGCACCGCTTTACCAGCTCCACGAATGGTGCCACCCAACACTTCCAAAATCAGGTAAACAAAATAAAACGGCACCGTCACCGAAATAATCTGAACCCCCAAATCAAGGACCCCCGGATCACTGTTGATGGCACTGAAGGCCTGACGGCCAAAAGCCAGTACCAGGGCGCTCATAAGGGCAGTGACCCCGATCCCCATGGCCAAACAGACCCGGGTGCCTTTTTTAACCCGTTCATATTCACTGGCTCCCAGATTTTGACTGGTAAAGGTTGAAATCGCCTGACCAAAGGCTAGTATTGGCAGGTAGATTAAGAGCTCAACTTTAAAATATGCCGTAAAGGCCGCTATCGCATCAACCCCCAAACTATTGACATGAAATTGGATAAAAACATTGGATACTGTAATAACCAAGGCCTGCAGACCACTGGGAACGCCAATTTTTAAAATATTGCTTAACAACTGGACATCGACCCGGATCTTTTTCCACTCCAGCCGGGATTCCGGCTCCAGACGCATCAGGTAAAGAAGCGCCAACCCGGCGGCCACCGACTGTGAAAACAGGGTCGCCAGAGCAACGCCGACCACACCATTTTTAAAGAGGAAAATAAAAACCGCATCCATCACTACATTAACCAGACCGCCAATCAATTGGATATGCATGGTGGTTTTTGAATCGCCCAAGGCCCGGATAATTCCCGAAGCCATGTTGTAGGTGACCACTGCAATAATGCTGATAAAGTATACCCGGACATAGGAGACCGCCATACCCATGATCTCATCTGGCGTATTAATCATCTTAAGAAAATAGGGTGCCCCGATCAGACCGATCACCATCATGATCAGACCACAGATAAAAGCCAACCCGACGGTGGTATGAATCACCTTTTTTAATTCACGTCTCTTACCACTGCCAAATACATAAGCGGTCACCGCACTGGAACCGACCGACATCCCCGAAAAAAAGCCAACCAGACAGGTGACAAATAAGGTACTGGCACCGACTGCAGCGGCTGCTTCCTTGCCCAGAAAATTTCCCACGTAGATCAGATCAACGGTATTGTAAAGTTGCTGAATAAAGCTGGTTCCCAATAGCGGCAGGGCAAAAAATAGTAACTTCTTCCAAATGACTCCTTTGGTTAAACTATTGTTTTTTATACCTTTACCCTCCTTATTTGCTGATCCATTTAAACTGTTAATAAAAAAAGCCATGAAAGTTAATCACACTTAACCTTCATGGCTTTTTCTATTGATGTTCAGATCAATAAAAATGTTATCCTCTTCGTTTTTAGATCCAACCAGAAATATTATACGTTAAATTATTATCAATTGTCAATTCTATTTTTTTAATATCTCAATCAATTGATCAATGGTACTTTGTAAATTAATTCCCGTTAAAAAAGCCCGGCCATTAATCACTGGAATATCAATGTCCCCTTCTAATTGACAAGTACAGACAATCGCATCCGGATGCAGTTCCTGATACTTTGTAAAGGCATCAACCGCTTTGGCTTGAACGGTTTGACATTCAATCCCATTTTCCTGAGCAATTTGTTCAATTTTTTTGGCAACTACAGTTGATGTTGCCAGGGCCGTTCCACACGCAACTAAAACAAGTTTCATTATACTTCCCTCTTTCAATTTTAGAATTTATCCCTGAATGATTTTTCTAAATTGTCGCATATTCTCTTTCATATCGCCTTTAAATAAACACGATCCAGAAACAATGACATCGGCTCCAGCTGTTACCACTTCTTTTAAGGTATCAAAATTAATCCCGCCGTCAACCTGAAGTTTTATATCTCGTTCACCAATCATTTGGCGACACGCTCTTATTTTTTCGGTACTGGCTGGAAGATAACGTTGTCCGCCAAAACCAGGATAAACACACATAATCAGAATCATCCTGACCTGATCAAGGTAGGGTTCAATCACCTCTAAAGGGGTATCGGGCGACACCACCAGGCCCGGTTTGATACCCTTATTGACAATGGCGTCAATACACGCCTGAATCTCTCCATCCGATTCCACGTGAACCGTAATGATATCTGCTCCTGCATCAGCAAAACGGTCAATATACTTAAGCGGTTCGCTAATCATCAAATGGACATCAAAAGGAATATCTACCGTTTTTCGCAGCTGCGCCACCTGATCCGGCCCAATGGTAATATTGGGAACAAAGTGACCATCCATAATATCCACATGGAGATAGTCGGCGCCACTCTTCTCAACTTCTTTAAGATCCCGTTCCAGATTGGCAAAATCTGCACTGAGCATCGATGGTGCTATTTTTATATTCATTTAGTTTCTCTTTCTCTGTTTGGTTATTTTCACAATAAATCATCACACAACATTTTTATAAAAATGTATTAATTAAATTGTAGATATCCCGTGGTTCTTTGGCATCCCTGATTTTTTTGAGCATTTTTTCATTTTGAATGATGGTAATAATTGTCTGTAATATACGCAGTTGTTTTTCAGGATTACTGATGGCCAGTAAAAAAACAATCTGAACCGGGATGCTTTCTTTCGGGTTACCCATACCTGCAAAAACAATGGTGTTTTTAAGCGTTAAGATTGAAATACTTTCTTTTAATACATATTTCGCTTCAGTATGAGGCAACGCCACGCCGATTTTTGTTGGTAATCCCGTTGGAAAAATCCGTTCTCTTTCGATTGCGGCATCAATAAATTCCTCCGTAATACAGCCCTTTTCCAAGAGTGGTTTGGCTGCTAAGGCAATGGCATCAAATTGATCCTTAACCAGACAACTGACCTGAATGCGATCGACTTGGATTAATGAGCCCATTATTCTTTTTCAACTGGCACGGTCTTTTTTTCTTTATTCAAAATGGTTTTCACCGTAGTTCTCTCCTTTTTTTGATCTATTTTATCATGCCATCCACGTTTTGTCACTTTTTTCGATCCATTAACACTGGACAACGTTTGCAATTTTTTAACCTCAAATTCATAAAAAACACACCCTGTTTACTTAAATTAATATCAAAACAGGGTGTTGAGTAATTTATTCTTTTTCAGTTGAATTGACAAGTGTCATCTGGTTTTCTCCATTTTCTCCATCTTCTTCAAGATCATCAACCGGATCTTCTTTGTAGACTTTGGAAATCGTCGCAATGGATTCATCCGGACTTAATTTCATCAGACGAACGCCCTGGGTATTACGGCCCACGGCACTGATATCATTACCTTCCAGTTTGATCACAACGCCCTGATTATTAATCATCATAATCTCGCCATCCCGACTGATCACGCAAAAGCCCACCAGTTCCCCGGTTTTTTTGGTGACCTTGTAGGTTTGAACGCCTTTGCCGCCCCGTTTCTGAGGACGATACAGATCCGATGCACTCAGCTTGCCATAGCCGTTTTCGCTGACACAAAGAACAAAGAGTTCTTCTTTGACAATATCCATACCAACCACCACGTCATCTTCCCGAAGCTCAATCCCCCGAACCCCAATGGAGGTTCGACTAATTGGTCGCACTTCTTCGGAATTAAAGCGGATCGCATAGCCACATTGGGTTCCCATGACGATTTCTTCGTCCTGTTCAACCAGACGCACATTAATCAGCTCATCCCCTTCGCGCAGGTTAATGGCAATGATCCCATTTTTACGGGAGGTGTCATATTCGGTCAGATCGGTTTTCTTAATAATCCCCTGTTTGGTGGCCATAATCAGATATTTATCAGCGGTAAACTCTTTAACCGGAATCATCGTCGCAATCTGTTCACCTTCCTCTAATGGCAGCAGGTTGACAATGGCGGTGCCTCGGGCGGTTCGTCCGCCTTCAGGAATTTCGAAGGCTTTTAAGCGATAGACCTTACCCAGGTTGGTAAAGAACATCAGATAATGATGGGTGGTGGTCGTAAAGAGATGTTCGACAAAATCATTTTCCCGGGTGCTCAGCGCCGTGATCCCTTTACCACCTCGTTTTTGTGACCGGTAATTGTCAGCCGTAATGCGCTTCACATAACCGATATGGGTCATGGTGATGACCACTTCTTCTTCTTTGATTAAATCTTCGATTTCAAAATCTTCGACGTCAATATCAAAGGATGTGCGTCGTTTGTCGCCATATTTTTCTTTGATTTCAATCAGTTCTTCTTTGATAATATTAAGAACCAGTTGACCATCGGCCAAAATGGCTTTTAATTTGGCAATGGTTAACATGATTTCTTTATATTCTTCTTCAATTTTTTCCCGTTCCAGACCGGTTAAACGCTGGAGACGCATGTCCAGAATCGCCTGAGCCTGAATTTCCGAAAGCTTAAATCGCTCAATCAATTGCTCTTTGGCAGCCTTGCCATCGGCAGCGGCTCGGATTAATTTAATCACCTCGTCAATATGATCGAGCGCAATTTTTAAACCTTCTAAAATATGAGCTCGGGCTTCGGCTTTTTTAAGTTCAAAAATCGTTCGTCTGGTGATGATTTCTTTCTGATGCTCAATATAGTGAAAGAGGATCTCTTTTAGATTCAGCACCTTCGGCTCATTATTGACCAACGCCAGCATAATCACCCCAAAGGTTTCCTGGAGTTGGGTATGTTTATATAATTGATTTAAAATGATCGTTTCGTTGGCATCCCGTTTTAAATCAATGATGATCGACATCCCTTTTTTAAGATCAGACTCATCTCTTAAATCGGAAATCCCTTCAATTTTTTTCTCTTTAACCAACTCGGCAATTTTTTCAACCAGCTTGGATTTATTGACCATATAAGGAATTTCGGTAATGATAATCTGTTTCTTACCTTTTTTAGTGGTAACAACGTCGACCTTGCCACGTACTTTGATTCGGCCGCGACCGGTGCGATAAGCGCTTTTAATCCCAGATTTTCCAAGGACAATTCCGGCAGTGGGAAAATCGGGCCCTTTGACATATTTCATCAGCTCATCAATACTAATATCCGGGTCATCAATAAAGGCCACGGTACCATCGATGATTTCACCCAGATTATGGGGCGGAATATTGGTGGCCATCCCGACGGCAATCCCGGAGGAACCATTAACCAGCAAATTTGGAAACTTTGAGGGTAAAACCATCGGTTCTTTTTCTGATTCATCAAAGTTAGGACCAAAATCCACCGTTTCTTTGTTGATATCCCGCAGCATTTCCACCGTAATTTTGCCCATTTTGGCTTCAGTATAACGCATTGCTGCCGGGCTGTCACCATCCACTGAACCAAAGTTTCCCTGACCATTGACCAGCAAATAACGGGTCGACCAATCCTGGGCCATCCGCACCATCGCATCATAAACCGATGAATCACCATGGGGGTGATACTTACCTAAAACATCCCCGACAATACGGGCTGATTTTCGAAAGGGTTTGTCCGGCGTCAGACCCAGCTCACTCATGGCAAAGATAATCCGGCGATGCACTGGTTTTAAGCCATCCCGAACATCCGGTAAGGCTCGACCTATGATGACACTCATGGCGTAGTCAATATAGGAAGTTTTCATTTCTTCTTCAATATTAATCGATTTTACCCGATCAAATTCAATTATTTCTTGCATTTAACAGTACTCCTTCTTGACTAGATGTCCAAATTCTTGACTTTTTTTGCATTCCGTTCGATAAACTCTTTACGGGGCTGAACTTTATCGCCCATTAAAATGGTAAAAATTTCATCAGCATAGGAGGCTTCCTCAATATTAACCTGAAGCAGGGTTCGAACGCTGGGATCCATGGTGGTTTCCCATAGCTGATGGGCATCCATTTCTCCAAGACCTTTGTAGCGTTGCAGACCGATCCGGGAACGATCTTCCACGCCTTCCAGTTTCTTCTCCAGATCCCGATCCGTATAGGCATAATCAACCTGTTTCCCCCGGGTAATCTTATAAAGTGGTGGTTGGGCAATATAGACATAGCCGGCTTCGATCAGACCAGGCATGTAGCGATAAAAGAAGGTTAACAGCAGGGTTCGGATGTGGGCCCCATCCACATCAGCATCGGTCATGATGATGATTTTATGATAACGGGCCTTTTCGACATTAAATTCATCGCCCACCCCGGTGCCAAAGGCAATGATCATCGATTTTAAGGAATCCGTCGTTAAAATCCGATCCAATCGGGCTTTTTCCACATTCAGGATCTTTCCCCGCAGCGGCAGAATCGCCTGAGTTTTAGAGTCCCGGCCAGATTTAGCCGAACCACCGGCCGAGTCCCCTTCGACAATATAAATTTCTGAAAGGGCCGGATCTTTTTCCCGGCAATCAGCCAGTTTCCCAGGTAGGGCTGTGGAATCCAAAGCACTTTTTCGCCGGGTGAATTCCCGGGCTTTTTTAGCGGCTTCCCGGGCTCGGGCGGCCGATAGCGTTTTTTCAATGATGCTTTTGGCAATTCCGGGGTTTTCTTCCATCAGGGCTGATAACTGATCGCCAACAATGGTTTCAACAATTCCCTTCACTTCGGTATTCCCCAATTTTGATTTGGTCTGACCCTCAAATTGCGGATCCAGTAGCTTGATGCTGACAATCGCCGTTAAGCCTTCTCTGGCATCTTCACCGGTGAGATTTTTGTCATTCCCTTTTAAAAAGCCATTTTTACGGGCATAGGTATTGACGGTCCGGGTCAGGGCACTTTTAAAGCCATTGAGATGGGTGCCGCCTTCTGGGGTATTAATATTATTGGCATAGGAAAAAATATTTTCCGAGTAACCGGTGGTATATTGAAAGGCTATTTCCAGGGCATAATCGTCCTGCTCTTTTTCAAAATAGGTGATCTTATCATACAGCGGATCTTTATTGCGATTCATATATTCGACATAGGAATATATCCCGCCGGTATAACAATAATTTTCTTTCCGTTTGGGTGACTCTTTTTCATTGATTAAAGTGATCGATACCCCTTTATTAAGAAATGCCAGCTCTCTTAAACGATGCTCCAGAATATCAAAGTCATAGACGGTTTCATCAAAGATATCCTTATCCGGTTTAAAATAAACGGTGGTTCCAGTGCGATTGGTGGTTCCAGTCACGGTCAGGTCACAAGTTGGTTTCCCTTTTTCATAGCTTTGAAAAAAGATCTGACCTTTTTGTTTGACTTCAATGGTCAGTTTTTCCGATAGCGCATTAACGACCGAGACCCCGACCCCATGCAGACCGCCGGATACCTTATAGCCGCCACCGCCAAATTTTCCGCCGGCATGAAGAACCGTTAAGGCCAGCTCGACCCCCGTTTTACCCTGGGCATGGTTCATCCCGGTGGGAATCCCCCGACCATCATCAACAACGGTGATGGAATCATCCGGATGGATGGTGACACTGATATTTTTACAATAACCGGCCAGGGCTTCGTCAATACTGTTATCGACCACCTCATAGACTAAATGGTGTAAGCCCCGGGATCCGGTACTGCCGATATACATCCCCGGTCTTTTCTGAACAGCTTCCAAGCCTTCGAGGACCTGGATCTGATCAGCGGTATAGTTATCTGCTTTGTTTTCTGGCATGTTTTCCTCCTGATTTTTATGGTTTATTAATTTTTCTTACTTGGCCCTTTACAATCTCGATGATGTGTTGATTTTCTGGTCGAACATCACCTTCATTGACAATATCTTCGGTACAGGTGATAAAGGCCTGGGTTTTATTTAAAAGTGAGAGAATGCTTTTGCGACGATGTTCATCCAATTCTGAAAAGATATCATCCAAAAGGATCACCGGATATTCCCCGGTATTGTCATAGTATATCTCAATTTGAGATAGCTTAAGGGAAATGGCGGCAGAACGCTGCTGGCCCTGCGATCCAAAGCGTCTGGCATCTTTACCATTAATTTGAATCAGCATGTCATCCACATGGGGTCCAAAAATCGTAGCCCCCCGTGAAATTTCTTCTTCCCGGCTGGCTGCTAATTTTTTTTTATAAAGGTTTTTTATTTCAGACAGTTCTTCCAGAGAATCAATAATATTATTCAGATAGGATAATGAAAGCGTTTCTTTTCCATGACTGAGTACTTGATGAAGATTATTTGCTTCCCGATTGAGCCGATGAAGATAGCGAATCCGATGATTCATTAACCTGACTCCAGTTTGCATCAGTTGTTCATCCCAAACATCGAGGGTGGTAATCAAACTGGGCTGATAATGAATATTTTTTAACAGGGAATTTCGCTGATTCAGTATTTTTTCATAATCTCTTAAAATATAATGATATTCTGGCCGGAAACCGGATATTTCCTGATTAAGAAACCGCCGTCTTTTGTCCGGTCCTTCTTTGACAATTTTTAAATCATCCGGTTCAAAAAGAATGGTATTAAAAATCCCATTGATCTTATCTCTTTTCTTGATCTTGCCATCCAGTAAAAATTGTCGTTTTCCCTGGTGACTCTTAGCAGAAAGGGTATGTTTGACCTCTTTGCTGACAACCCGGGCATTCATAAAAAAATCATCATGATCCCATTGGGCAAGTTCTGCCACATTTGAAGCACGATGACTGTAACCCCGGGATAAAAAAAACATAGCTTCAATAAGATTTGTTTTTCCCTGGGCATTTTCGCCCATAATAATATTGATTCCTCGCTTCGGAATAATTAATTCATTTTCATAATTACGATAATGAATCAGTTTTAATTCTTCGATAAACATGGTTTTCCGATCCCTTTTACCTGCAGGGTATCATAATCTTTTATTTCGACCAGATCACCATCTCTGATCTTTTTATTTCTCTGGGTACACAACTCCCCATTCACCCGAATCAAGCCGTCTAAAATCATCAATTTGACATCACTGCCATTACCGACAATGCCAGCATATTTGATCAGTTGATCAATTTTTATGAACTCCGTGTTAATTTCAATTATTTGCATATTTTTCCCCGCCCATTACATTTTTGACAAAAATGAAAGAGCATTACACGAATCCCCTTTATTTATACCAAAATTGATTAAATTTTTATATGTTTATCTATGAACCAAGCTATTATAACATAAAAATAAAAAATAGTCTAAAAATTCAATGAATCATTTACATAATTCTGATTTTTTAAACTACTTTTAATACTACTATTTATTTTTATCTTATTGATAATTTAATTCTCTTCTGCAATCCGAACCGGAAGAATCAAATAAATAAAGTCATTCCCTGTCATCGGCAGTAAAACCCCCGGACCAACCGAAGTGGTCATATCAATCATCAGTTCTTCACCTTCAATCACCCGCAAAGCTTCAATGAGAAATTTGGAGTTAAAGGCAATTTTTAAAGATTCACCCCGATTTTCGATGGGAATCACTTCAAACACATCCCCGATTTCCGCATTAGAGGTTAAAATCAGCTGGTCTTGATTAAAATCCATTTTGATTAAGTTGTTTTTACCTTCCCGAGCGAGTAGCGCTGCCCGTTCACTGCTTTCGAGTAATAATCGGCGATTGACTTTAACTTGAGTCGTTTTTTCGCCAGGTATAATTTGCTTGTAATTAATAAAGTCCCCTTCCAGCAGTCGGGAGGTAAATTGAGTATTGTCCATTTCAAAAAATATCTGATTTTTTGAAAATTTAACGACCACATCGCCACTATAATTGACCAGAACCTTATTGATTTCAGAAAGCGATTTAGACGGGATAATGACACTAAGGTCTTCTGCCACCGGATTTTTTATTTTCCCGGCTCTGAGTGCCAGACGATAGCCATCAAGCGCAATCAAATGAATGTCATCATCATGCAGTTCTATTTTTACACCGGTTAAAACCGGAATATTCTCATTGGTAGCCACCGAAAATAAGGTACCTTTGATCAGTTCTTTTAAAACACTTGCTTCGATGGTAAAAATATGATCATCGATCACTTCGGGGAATTCCGGGAATTCTTCATCTGACAATCCTTTAAGGGTAAAGTTTGATAACAGGCATTCTATTTTTATCTGATGGTGCTCATCACTTTCAAAGAAAATATCAGAACCGGACATTTTACGAATCAATTCACTAATGATGTTGGCAGTTAAAACAATTTCACCGCTTCTTTCTACTTCAGCTGGAATCGTAACTTCAACACCAATTTCCATATCGGTACTTCTTAATAATAATTTATTATCAGAGGCACTAAAAAGAATTCCCTCCAATATTTTCATGGTTGTTTTTGATGAAACTGCCTTTTGAGCAATGGATATCGCAGCTATTAAACTTTCTTTTGAACAATTGAATTTCATAAATAATCCCTCCTATTTTTTTAAAAAACCCCTTTTATATATTAATAATATTAAATAAAATAATAGTATTAGTAGTAGGGGGTGTGGATTTTGTTAATAACTCGGCAAATCGGTTGATCGTACAAAAAATCAGCAAAAATAACAGGGGATAACTTGTGGATAACCTCGTTATTGATCCGACAGAGCCTGTGGGTTGTTAATTACCATTTATTTCCCGTTCAATTCGCAGAATCAGGTTTTTAAAATCGGTATTGGTATCCATTTCTTCGGCGATTTTCTGACAGGCATGAATCACCGTGGAATGATCACGTCCGCCGAATTCTTCGCCAATTCGCGGGAGTGAAAGATCGGTAATTTCCCGGGTAATGTACATGGCAACCTGACGGGGCAATGCAATCGAGCGGGTTCTTTTTTTAGAATTCATGTCTTCAACTGTAATATTAAAGTATTTAGCGGTGACCTCTTTAATGTACTCACCAGTGATGACAATGTCTTCTTTTTTTCTAAAGATATCTTTGAGGGCATTTTTGGCTGATTCTAAATTAATCGGCACCTTATGCAGTTTTGAATAAGCAAAGACGGTTGTTAACGCGCCTTCAAGCTCCCGGATATTGGAATGGATGCTGTCGGCAATAAAACTTAAGACCTCATTGGGGATCTCATCATTAAAGGATTCAGCTTTTTTTCGGATGATCGCAATCCGGGTTTCAAAGTTAGGGGCATAAATATCTGTTATCAGACCGCTTTCAAAACGGGAACGAAGTCGTTCTTCAAGGGTTGGTATTTCCTTTGGTGGTCGGTCACTGCTGATGACAATCTGTTTATTTTCCTGATGCAGAGTATTAAAGGTATGGAAAAATTCTTCCTGGGTTCCTTCTTTTTTGGCTAAAAACTGGATATCATCAATTAACAAAATATCGGCGCTGCGGTATTTGTTGCGAAAAGAGATATTGGTTTTATTCTGAATCGCATCGATAAAGTCGTTGGTAAATTTTTCACAGGATACATAAACAACCTTTTTATGGGGTGCATAGGATAAGATGTAATGTCCGATCGCCTGCATCAGGTGGGTTTTTCCTAAACCAACACCACCATAAATAAAGAGTGGATTATAACGTTCAGAAGGTGCTTCGGATACGGCCACACAGGCGGCATGAGCAAAACGGTTATTTTCGCCAATAACAAAACTGTCGAAGGTATATTTCGGATTCATCGAGTTATTCTGGTAATTGGATATTTTATCTTCAACAGTGGTGATGGATATCTGGGAGGAAGCATTGTTTTGCGGAATCATCGCATCTTCTTCTTTTAAAACGATTTTAACCTGACCGGTTTTTCCGGTAACTTCAGCCAGGGCATTGGTGATCAAGGGAATATGCCGACTCTCCAGAATTCCTTTTTCGAATTCATTTTCCGATAAAAAATAATAGGTGTTATTGACATAGTTTATGGGCTTTATTTTTAAGAACCAGGTGTTAAAACTGGTTGGACTAATATCCGGTTTGATAATTTCCAGGGCGGCATCCCATATTTTTTTAAAGGAAGTGTCCATTAAATGAACCTCCAATTTCTAATAAATTTAAGTCGTGTCATTGTGGATAAAATTTTAAATTATGCACAGAGAATTCATTTTAATGTGAATAGCCAAATAAATCAAGCAAAATCTACGAAAAATTGTTGATAACTTAAAAAAATTATCCCAACAAGAAAAGACGAAAAGAAAGGGATAAATAAAAAATACTGACAAGTTATCCCCAAATAATCCACACAATCCTGGAATTTGTGGATTATTTGGATAAAATTCAAAAACTTATCCACATTTCCGTTGATAAACCTAGTATAACAAATTGTTATGTGGCATTCAATATAATTAAAATAAACATAATACTTGCGAAAACGCTTTAGATTTGATAATATAACTTGACATAAAATAAGCGAGATTATATAATTCTAGGGTAAAAGTCTTATTAGCTTATAAACAAATGAATATAAAGTATTAGTCAGGGGGTGTCGAAGTGAAAAGAACTTATCAACCAAAAGTTAGACAACGTAAGAAAGAACATGGTTTCAGAAAAAGAATGTCTGCAAAAAGCGGTCGACTTATTTTGAAGAAGAGAAGACAAAAAGGAAGAGAAAAATTATCAGCATAATCCTTTATAGACCGTTTTTCAAAAGCGGTCTTTTGTTTAATAAAAATTAAGGAGAATTCCTTTGGTAAAAATAAAATCCCTAAGTAAGGAAAATGAATTCAAACGTGTTTTTAAAGTTGGGGATGTATTCGGAAACAAAGTTTTTGTGATCTATTATCTAAAGAATGAAGAGAATTTTAATCGTTTGGGGATAATCGTCAGTAAAAAAGTTTCTAAAAAAGCTGTGATTAGAAATAAGGTAAAAAGACGAATAAAAGAGGCATATCGTCTTAATGAAGATTCTTTTTCAAAAGGTTATGATATTATTCTGATTGCTAAGGAATCCATTAAAGAAGTGCCGTATAGTAGTTTGGAAAAATCGTTAAACCATTTGTTTTATAAGAAGAATCTCATGAGGCCATAGAATGTTCAAGAAATTCCTGGTTTTAATTATTAGAGGTTATCAGAAATTTATTTCACCTCTTTTAGGAAATAATTGTCGTTTCAGTCCCACGTGTTCAGAGTATTTTATTTTGGCTGTTGAAAAATACGGTGTCATAAAAGGAAGCTATATAGGTGGGAAACGCATTCTCAGATGCCATCCTTTTAATCCCGGGGGATATGATCCCCTTCCTTAGAATGTTAGGGAGAAAAACTTAAGGAGTTAATGAATGGAGTTTTTATACCAGATCTTTGGTTGGATGTTATTCCAGATTTATGGAATTGTTCATAATTATGGATTATCAATCATTATTTTTACAATATTTATGAAGGTATTGTTATTACCGCTAAATATTAAACAAACGAAATCCATGAAGGATATGCAACGCCTTCAGCCGGAATTACAAAAGCTTAACAAGAAGTACAAGAATAACAAAGAAAAATTAAATGAAGAGACGCTAAAACTCTACAAAACCTTTAAGGTTAATCCTGCCGGGGGCTGTCTGCCGATTTTATTACAATTTCCCATCCTGATCGGGCTTTATCAGACCCTGCTTCATCCCGAAACCTGGGTCTTCGTTAACGGAACCATCAGTGAAGTGGATATGTCTTTTTTATGGATGGATAGTTTAAGTGTACCGGACCCGATTTATGTATTGCCAATCTTAGCTGCTTTATTTACCTTTATCACTCAGAAATTTACCATGGCAGCACAACCGGCAACGAATCCGGATGATCCCAATGCCAAAACTCAGAAAATTATGCTTTATGCCATGCCAATTATGATTGGTTATATTTCTATTTCCATGCCAGCAGGGGTAGCACTTTACTGGGTCGTACAGAATATCTTTACCTTTGTACAACAATTTATTATGATGCGAATTCCGGAACCAGATTATACTATTGAAGAAGCGGAACGCCGGGTTCGTGAAGCGGAGGAAGAGCGTAAAGCGGAATTAGCGGCCAGACGAGCGGCGGCTAACCCCAATGCCCCTAAAAGCAGTAAAAAAGATCAGACTGATGGACCCAAAAAACCACTAACCCGACCAGCTTCTCAGAAGAAAATTCAAAGTTCAAAAAACAATCAGTCTGCGGAGCAGCGAAAAAAACCATCAGTCGAAATTCCCGAGCGCGATGCAGCCCAGGAAGAAGCCTATCAAAAAGCCAAGGAACGTTATGATAACAAGTAAAAAATGATGACTAAAAGCTTAAGGAGAGGGAAAATGAATAAGACAGTAACGGGCACTGGTAAAACCGTAGAAGATGCGATTAACCATGGTTTGCAACAGCTTGGTGTGACAAAGGAACAAGTTGAAACAAATGTATTGCAATTACCGGACAGTGGTTTAATGAAAATATTTGGGAAAAAAGAAGCCATTGTTGAGGTCTCACTGATAAACAATCCTGAACAGCGGGCCCTTGATTTTTTAAATGATGTCCTCAATGCCATGAAAATTAATTGTAAAATCAATACCCGTCTTGAGGATAAAGTATTATTCATTGATCTGGAAGGGAAAGACATGGGGGTTTTAATTGGACGCCGTGGTCAAACCCTGGATTCGCTCCAATATTTAGTTAGCTTGGTTATCAATCGGCAACATGAAGAATATGTTCGGGTTATTCTGGACACTGAGAACTATCGGGCGAAGCGGGAAAAAACCCTTGAAGATCTTGGGGAAAAAATGGCCAATAAGGCAGTTTATTATCAAAAGAAAATGCTGCTGGAACCCATGAATCCTTCAGAACGAAGGGTTATTCACGCAAAACTCCAGAATCACGACAAGGTTTTTACCTTTAGTGAGGGAGAGGAACCCTATCGTCGGGTTGTTATTCAATTAAAAGATAAAAACTAAAAAAAGGCACTTTGCAAATTAGCTTAAGCGTTAATTGTAAGGTGCCTTTTTATTTGGATCTTACTTGTAAACATCAGGTTTTTATTATATTATTAGAGATTAGGAAACAATTATTGAAACAGGAGAATAAATTGGAAGCCTTATTACAAAATGAAGATACCATTGCTGCAGTAGCTACCGGTATGGGTGGTGCCGGAATCGGTATTATCCGAATCAGCGGGCCCGATGCCGTTGAACTGGGAAACAAACTGTTTGTCAACCCCCGGGGAAAAACCCTGTTGGCAGCTGGCAGTCATGAATTGGTTTATGGACGGGTTGTTGACCCAGCTACCAAAAAAGACATTGATGAGGTGCTGGTTTCAAAAATGCTGGCGCCCCATTCCTATACCGCTGAAGATGTCGTCGAGATAAATTGCCATGGGGGAATTGTCCCGATGCGCAAAATTTTAAAACTGGTTATTACCAGTGGAGCCCGACTGGCCGAACCGGGAGAATTTACCAAGCGGGCTTTTTTAAATGGGAGAATGGATTTGACTCAGGCTGAAGCGGTTATTGACATCATCAATGCAAAAACCGAAAAAAGTCTGGAATATTCAGTGGCCCAGCTGGAAGGACGACTGTCTCACAAACTGGAAGAACTGGATAATATTTTAGTGGGAATTCTATCACATATGGAAGTCAATATTGATTATCCTGAATACGATATTGAAGAAATATCATATGATTTTGTGAACAGCCAGATTTTAGAGTTGTTAAACAAGATCAAAGAAATTCTGACTGTGGCAGAAACCGGCAAAATTTACCGGGAGGGGATCACAACTGCGATTCTTGGTGAGCCAAATGTGGGAAAATCGTCATTACTAAATACCTTGTTAATGGAAAACAAAGCCATTGTCACCGATATTCCCGGCACCACCCGGGATACCATTGAAGAATATCTTAACATTGAAGGGATTCCCTTTAAGATTATTGATACTGCCGGAATCAGAGAAACAGATAATCTGGTGGAAAAAATCGGCGTTGAAAAATCAAAGGCGCTTTTAAACCAAACCAATCTGGTGATTTTTATGCGGGATATTTCTAAAGAAATGTCTACTGGAGAAAAGGAACTGATTGAATTGCTTAAAAATCGCAAAACCATTTATATTGCCAATAAGACCGATGCGATCAGTGGAATGGATGTTGAAATTCCAGAGCCATGGATACCAATGTCCCTATTGGAAGATCAGGGGATCGAAACCCTGCGACAAAAAATGCTGGAAATGGTTTTTGAAGGAACGGTCAGTCAGGAAGCGGATTACCTGATTACCAATACCCGACACATTCAGTTACTGGAAACAACAAAAACCAGTCTGGAAAATGCTATTAACACCATGGCCAGCCAAATGCCACTGGAACTTGTCAGTATTGACGTGATGGAAGCCCTGGAAGCGCTTCGTGGCATTACCGGCAAAGCCGTTGGGATGGATATCATCGATCAGATTTTTAAAAATTTTTGCATTGGAAAGTAGAGGAAAGAAAATGACATATCCAGGAGGAGACTACGACATTATCGTCATCGGTGCCGGTCATGCCGGTTCTGAAGCAGCTCTGGCCAGTGCCCGAATTGGTTTTAAGAC
The DNA here is from genome assembly GCF_002237635.1 of Acetobacterium sp. MES1. Lineage (NCBI taxonomy): Bacteria > Bacillati > Bacillota > Clostridia > Eubacteriales > Eubacteriaceae > Acetobacterium > Acetobacterium sp. MES1. The sequence goes on along the minus strand of NZ_MJUY01000016.1, from coordinate 35,238 downwards.
ATTATTATTAACCATCAATCTGGATTCGGTGGCAATGATGCCCTGTAATCCATCCATCGGTGGTACCGGAAAAGGACATCTGGTTCGGGAAATTGATGCCCTTGGCGGTGAAATGGGAAAAAACATTGATGCAACGATGATTCAGTGTAAGATGTTAAATACGGCAAAAGGTCCGGCGGTACATTCGTTGCGGGCTCAGGCCGATAAAAAAGCCTATCAATTCAGAATGAAGGAAGTAATTGAGAATCAGGAGAATTTGCTGTTAAAACAGCAGGAGGCGACTGAAATTATTGTCGAAGATGGCAAGATCACCGGGGTAATGGTTAATACCGGGGCAGTTTACAGCTGTAAGGCAGCGATTATCTGTAGCGGCACCTATTTAAAGGGCCGGATTATTATCGGTGATGTTCAATACGATGGCGGGCCCAACGGTTTATTTCCAGCCATGTATTTATCAGAGAGCCTTATAAAAAATGGTATTGAGTTGCAACGTTTTAAAACCGGAACCCCGGCCCGGGTTGATGCCAAAACTCTGGATTATTCAAAAATGATTATTCAGGAGGGCGACGATCAGATTGTTCCTTTTTCATTTGAAACCGACTCAATAAAAATTGATCAGGTGCCCTGTTACCTGACCTATACCAACCCGCAAACCCACCAAATTATTAATGCCAACATTGAACGCTCGCCGCTTTATACCGGCGAAGTCGTAGGAATTGGCCCTCGTTATTGCCCATCGATTGAAACTAAGGTAATGCGTTTTCATGACAAGGAACGACATCAGATTTTTATGGAGCCGGAAGGATTAAATACCAATGAAATATACGTCCAGGGGATGTCCTCCTGTTTACCAGAAGATGTTCAGATTGCTCTATACCGAACGGTGCCGGGAATGGAAAAAGTGGAGTTTATGCGTTCGGCCTATGCCATTGAATATGACTGCATCCATCCGACTCGATTAAAGCCTTCGCTTGAATCCAAGGCAGTAGCTGGTTTATTTTTTGCCGGACAAATCAATGGTACCTCTGGTTATGAAGAGGCCGGAGCCCAGGGATTGATTGCCGGTATTAATGCATCGCTCTATTTACGGGGTGAACAGCCGGTGATCATCGATCGGTCTGAAGGTTATATTGGTGTACTCATTGATGATATCATTACCAAGGGAATTGATGAGCCATACCGAATGATGACTTCCCGGGCTGAATATCGTTTATTGTTACGACAGGATAACGCCGATCTGCGGTTAACTGAGATCGGACACCGGGTCGGGCTAATTGGCGAGAGCCGGTATCAAAAGTTCCTGGAGAAAAAGGAACAGATTAAACAAGAGATAACTCGGCTCAATCAGATTATTGTTAAACCCAATCAGGAAAACAATGCAGTTCTTAGATCACTTGGCAGTTCGGAGATTTTGCATGGTTTATCAATCGGTGAACTGATTCGTCGGCCGGAAGTTAAGTATCAACAAACGGCTGTTTTTGATCCGGAACGACCGGTGTTGCATTGGAGTGTGGTCGAGCAGGTGGAAGTTCAGATTAAGTACGAGGGTTACATTAAAAAGCAACTGCAACAGGTTGAGCAGTTTAAAAAGCTTGAACACAAACTGATTCCGACCGATCTTGATTACCCCCAAATTGGCGGACTGCGAATTGAAGCAGCTGAAAAACTGCAAGAAATCAAACCATTGTCAATTGGTCAGGCATCCCGAATTTCTGGCGTTTCGCCAGCAGACATTTCGGTATTGTTAATTGCCTTGGAGCAACGCCGACGAAGTGGAGATCAGAAGGGAACGGATAATGAATAAACGTATTGAAGAATTAATACATCGGGGTAAAACTGCCGAAATAATAATTAATGAAATTCAGGCAGAAAAGCTGATTGCTTATATGGATCAGCTCCTGGAACGAAATAAGCAGATCAATCTAACTCGGATTATTGATGAAGATGAATTTATCAGGCTTCATCTACTTGATTCTTTGACATTACTTAAACTAATAAAAAACCCCCGGATAAGTATTTTAGATGTCGGAACCGGGGGCGGTTTTCCGGGCATTCCGCTGGCGATCATGCTGGAAGAGGCCAAGATTACGCTAATGGATTCAACAAAAAAGAAGCTCAATGTCGTCCAGTCCATCGCTTCTGAGTTAGAGATCAACAATATAAATACCCTTCATGGCAGAGCTGAAGAATTAGGACAAGATCATAGATACCGGGAGAAATATGAAGTGGTCGCCTCTCGGGCGGTGGCAAATTTGACGCTGCTATCCGAGTATTGTTTGCCGCTGACAAAGGTTGGGGGACAGTTTCTATCGATGAAAGGAAGAGACTATCAGGAGGAGTTAAATGCTGCCCAAATACCGATTGATGTTTTAGGTGGAAAAATTACAACAATTAAAAAGGGTTTGTTACTGCAAAGTGAGTTTGTTCATGTTATAATAAATATAAAAAAAGTCAAACCTACCCCAGCTAATTTTCCGAGGATTCATGGTAAGATTAAAAAAGAAGCGTTTCCAATCCAGTATAAATAGTACAAGCATAAATAAAGGGTTATATGATAGTATTTGACCTGGTTTTTGACAGATGTTTCACGTGAAACATCTGTCAAAAACAGTGTATCGCAGCTTGCGTTGACAATCACATGTTTCACGTGAAACATTGCTGGCAGTCAGAAATTTCAGGATAACAAACCAATGATCAGTAAACAAAGTTGTGAAAGTGATTGAGTGATTTAATTAAGGAGCAAAGTATGGCAAAAATCGTGGCAGTATTTAATCAAAAAGGTGGTGTTGGTAAAACGACCACAAATATCAACTTAACCACTGCCCTTAGTTTAGAAGGATATCGAGTATTGGTTATTGATATTGATCCGCAGGGAAATACCAGTAGTGGGTTTGGAATTGAAAAGAATAATCTGGAAAAAAGCGTCTATAATGGAATTATCCATGGTGATAATTTTAAAGAAATTATTCTGACAACTTCTTACGAAAATCTTCATATTCTGCCATCTCACCCCGATTTAGCTGGAGCAGAAATTGAATTGACAAATATGCCACAACGAGAATTGCGCCTTAAAAATAGTATTGAAAATATCAAATCATTTTACGACTATATCTTCATCGACTGCCCACCTTCACTTGGCTTGTTAACAATTAATGCCCTGGCAGTGACAAACACGGTGTTAATTCCCATCCAATGTGAGTTTTATGCATTGGAAGGCGTGAGTCAGCTGATGAATACGATCAGTCTGGTAAAACAGGGATTAAATCCCCATTTAGAAATAGAAGGTGTCCTGATGACCATGTTTGACAGCCGCACCAACTTATCAAATCAGGTTGTCGATGAAGTGGTTGATTATTTCAAAGAAAAGGTTTATGACACCATGATCCCCCGCAATGTCCGCTTGGCCGAAGCCCCCAGCTATGGGCAGACTATCTTTGAATACGCCAACGGATCAAAGGGATCAAAAGCATATCTGGCCCTCGCAAAAGAGTTTGTACAAAGACAGGAGTAGTTATGGGAAAAAGCACAGGTTTAGGTAAAGGTCTTAGAGCGTTATTTCCCGATGATGCAGTGGTTGTTCCTTCGCAAAAAGATGAAGTGCTGGAAGTTGACGTTGAAAAGTTGGTTTTCTATGTCAGAACAAATAATGTTCGGCCCAATCCAAAACAACCGCGAAAAAGTTTTGACCGAATTAAGCTAGAAGAATTAGGGGCATCAATTAAAGAACATGGCATTCTCCAACCGTTGGTGGTTAAACCGGAAACGAAGGGTTATACCATTATTGCTGGAGAGAGACGTTGGCGAGCCGCCAATATGATTGGCCTTAAAGAGGTGCCAGTAATTGTAAAAGATCTGCCACCAGAAGAAGTTCTGGAAATCGCCATCATTGAAAATGTTCAACGGGAAAATCTCAATAGCATTGAAGAAGCGCTGGCCTATGAAGCGTTAATGGAGAACTTTAATCTGACCCAGGGGGAAATTGGTATTCGGATTGGAAAAAGTCGTACCGCCATTGCCAACACCCTCAGGTTATTAAAACTGCCTCAAAGCATTCAAGAACAATTGGCTCAAGAAAAAATCACATCGGGGCATGCCCGAGCGATTCTGATTCTGGAAGATCCCGCAAAAATGGAAGCTTTTGCAAGCGAGATCATTGAAAAAGGAATGAGTGTCAGAGAAGCAGAGAATCGCATAAAAAAAATGCAGAGTGAAGGTCTGGTAAAGCCACTTCAGCAAAAAAAAGACAATAGTAGTGGATATATAGCAGAAATTCAGGAAGCTTTGGAAAGAAAATTCGAAACCAAAGTCCATTTAAGTAATCGAGGAAAAAAAGGAAAAATAGAGTTTGTCTATTCATCGCTGGAAGAATTGGATCGTCTACTCGAGCGATTGGGATATGAAAAAGAAAACTAGAATCAGTCGAACTGTGACAATTCAATTATGAAATGGAGAAAATAATGAATCAAATCAAAAGAAAGAGACGACTGTCAGCGTTAGAAGCAGCAGTATTGGGCAATATCCTTTATATTGTGATTGTACTGATCTTCAAAAATATATTTGATCTGACCCGAACAAGTAATTTTGACTATCTGTTTAATGGCATCCAATTAATAACAATTGGTGCGTTCTGGATCATCCTGTTTACCGTTTGCTTTAAAAACATCAGTGGCAATGAAAAACCAAAGACACTGCGGTATGTTGTCTATAGTCTGATTCCCATAATCGTCCTAACCGGGACATTGACAGTGGTATCCACCATGTTTCCGGGACAGGATACAAACAGTATCTGGAATCAGTTTGCTTTTATTGCAGCACCCACTATATTTTGGTACTTGCCCTTTGGGTTAATTTATCAATTAGTTGGTGGTGAGCTGTCTGTTTTTCTGTTATTTGGAATAGCGCTAGTAATGACCATTGTCTTTCAGGTGATTGGGATTGTACTCGGCCGAATTGTGGGCCGAAAGTATTGGGAAGAAACCAAAGCCGAAGATCAGCGGGATCTGGAGTATGATCTCGAAGCGAAAAAAGAAAAGAAAAAAAACCGTCGAAAATCACGAGGACCGAAACGGGAGAGTATCGGCCTGGAAGGGCTTTCCAACGAACAAATCAATGAAGGTTTTACGCCCAGAGAGACAGAAATCATGACAGAAGTCATCATTGACGATACCTATGTAGCTCCCGAGCGCGGGAATGTAAAAAAAACCCGCTTTAAGAAATCAGAAACAGGATTGTTTGAAACCAATGAGCCCATTATCGAAGAAAAGCCATTTGGTTCAGAAAAAGTTTCGCTTTCCTACGAAAGCGAAATAAAACCAGCGGCAATGCCGGACATCGCAACCGACACAGAGTTCAGTAACGAACCCTCACAAACGGCAGGGGAATGGAATCTTTCCCAACCCATCGAGCTGGAGAATCTCAATAAAGGGTTGAATCAACATGAAGAATCGGATGATAAATCCTTCTTGATGGAAACCAGTGCTGTGCGGATCATCAACGAAGAGGACATTGAAGCATACTACAGGAATAAAAAATGAGTTTTCAAACACTGACATCACTTGATTTAATAGGTATCCTGATTTGCGTGCTATCAGGAATTATAGGATTCAAACGAGGTGCAATAAATACCCTGATCAGTTTCGGGGGATTTATTGCATCTTTTGTAATCGCCTGGTTTTTTTCACCATTGCTGGCGGATTGGTTGATTCAGTCGGGCATGCTCAACAATCTTTTTACTACAATTAACATTGATGCGATTTCCCAGTCGCTGATGGATCTGGGTGCCCAGCAAAGTGGTTTAACCAATGCTCTTTTAGGTGAAGCCGCTATGAGTAGCGGACAATCCATATTGGATCAGGGCATTACCGTAATAACAGAAGTGATCAAACATGGTATTGCCAACAGTATCAGTTTTGGAATTCTCGTTATGGGGGTATCGGTGTTGTGTTGGTTGCTGCAGGCCATCTTTCTGGGAATCTCAAAACTTCCTGTTATTGGAATCCTTAATCGGCTGGCGGGGGCGATAATCGGAGTGGTTTTAGGGGCAGCCATCATTGCAGTGATGCTTTGGGTATTTTCTGTGATTAATCTTGCAACGGGAGGTGTATCCAAACTGCCCACCGTTGAAGCGAGCAGTTTGTTAACCACTTGGATACCAATTGGGCTTAACGTTATCGGAATTCAATAGGAGTTAATTATGGAATATTTAACAACAAGTTTTTCTTCGTATCTCAATCAATTTGATTTTTCACATTTACTGCAAAAATGCCTGGTTTCGGGGATCGTTCTAATTGCGGTTGTGATCAGTATAAAAATCACTTTTGGTATTGTCGACCGGATTTTTGATGGTGAAAAAGCAGGGCTTGAACCCCGGGATGCCCGCCGCATTGTTACTCTGAATCATGTGACAAAAACCGCTGCCAGAGCAAGCATCTGGACCCTGGCGGGGTTGATTATTCTGGGCCAATTCATTAATGTGGGTTCATTGTTGGCAGTAGCCGGAGTTGGAACCCTGGCCATTGGTTTTGGGGCGCAGGGGATTGTGGAAGATGTGATGAGTGGCTTTGTAATTGTTTTTGAAAATCAATTTAGTGTTGGTGATTATGTGATCATTGATGAGACGCACTATGGGATCGTTGAGACGATTGGGATGCGCACAACCAGCGTCCGGGAATTTAATGGGGGGCTCTTTATCATTCATAATGGGAAAATCGATCGCCTCGTCAATTATTCTAAGGGTCATATGAAAGCAATTGTTGAAGTCAGCATTGCTTATGAAGAAAACATCGACAAGGTCATGACAATCCTCGAAGAAATCTGCACAGATCTATATGAAAACCATGAAGAGTTATTTAAAATTCGGCCTGAAGTTCAGGGAATCACCCGACTTGATCCATCTGCAGTTGTTATCCGGGTTGTATGTGAAGAAGATGCGGCATCAAAATTTGCGGCAGAAAATTTACTGCGGCAACGAATCAAAACGGTATTTGACGAAAAAGGAATTGAAATTCCCTACAATAAAACCGTGATATATAATCAAAATTCGGTCAAAATGATGGACAAAAAAGAAGCAGAGGTGAAATATGGAAACTAAGGTTTATTCATTAGGGGATCGGGTAGAAATGAAAAAAAAGCATCCCTGCGGAAGCTTTCAATGGGAAATTATCCGGGTCGGGGCCGATATTAAAATAAAATGTCTGGGTTGCGGCCATATTGTTATGCTTCAGCGGTCAAAATTCAATAAACAGATTAAGAAAATTCTGAGCGGTGAGAGCAAGGGAGAAGTATGAAAGAATTTTTTATGACCCAATGGAATGGAGCAGAAACCTACTTTGAAAAACATTTAAAACCAACCTTCTTTTTTTGTCTGACGTTTTTTGTGGTTATGAGTATTTTAAACACCCTGCTTTTTCTGAGTGACCCGGGCTTGAGTCAGAGTTATTTTAATGAGTTGCAGGCGTTGTTTAATCAGAAAGAATTTTTAGATGGTACCGGGGTTGATCTCTGGCTGGGTATTTTTTTAAATAATGTGATTGCCAGTGGAATCAGCAGTCTTTTAGGGGTTGTTCCATTTTTATTTTTGCCAATGTTTTCGCTGGCTTCCAATGCGATTATTATTGGTTTGATCGGTGCAGTGTATCAAACCAATGGCATTGGTTGGTTTGCTTTTCTGGTGGGGGTTTTGCCCCATGGTATGATTGAGATTCCGGCTCTGGTTTTAGGGGTAACGCTGGGTGTGCATCTCTGTTTACAATTATCAAAAACAATTTTACGAAGAAGCCTAAAGGGTGAGCTAAAACAGGCGGCGATAGGATGTTTGCGAATTTATTTATTGTGGCTGATTCCACTTTTCTTTCTAGCTGCTTTTATAGAAACATTTATGACACCAATTATATTTGGTGCAGTTGTGCCTGCCTGAAATAAAAAATAAAAGAAAATCCTTGCATGAATTGTAAGATGTGATATAATTAAAAGCTGTAATCCTTGCTCGCTGGAAAAGTGAGCCATAGTCCATGAGGAGGTGAAATGGAATGAGAAAGTATGAAACACTATTTGTTTTAAAACCGGATCTTGAGAAAGAAGCGATTGAAGAACTTGTCGGCAAAGTGAAGGCTGTTATTGAAGCAGCTGGAGAAATTGAAAAAGTCGACGAATGGGGCAAACGAAAGTTAGCCTACGAAATCGATAAAAAGTATCAAGAAGGATTCTATGTTTTAATCGACTTTAAAGCTGATAACTCAGTTCTTGATGCATTAGATCATTTATACAAAATTAACGAACAGTTTATTCGAAGCATCGTTATTAAAAAAGAGAAATAGGGGGCAATTCTGTGAATAAAGTAATTCTCGTAGGAAGACTAACCCGTGATCCTGAGGTGAAAAACACTACAACAGGCAGAGCAGTCGCTTCATTTACCTTAGCGGTGGATCGTCGTTTTAAAAACAAAGATGGTCAAAAAGAAGCAGACTTTGTGCCAGTCGTCGTGTGGGGAAAACAGGCAGAAATTGCTGGACAATATTTGTCAAAGGGTAGCCAAATTGGTGTATCAGGACGACTACAGGTAAGAAGTTACGACGCACAGGATGGTCAACGACGTTATGTGACGGAAGTTGTTGCCGATGAGATTAGTTTTCTCTCATCCGGCCGGAGAGATTCGAACGCCGGATTCCAGCAAACTTCAGCGCCACAATCCAATAATAATATGTCAGTAATGGGATTGGATGAAGATTTTCATCTGATGGCCGATGATGACGATATACCTTTTTAAGATAGGAGGAAAATACAATGCCAAAACCATTTAAAAAGCGAAGAAAAGTTTGTGAGTTTTGCGAACGAAAAGTAGAAAATGTTGACTATAAAGATGTAGTTACGTTAAAAAAATTCGTTTCTGAACGTGGAAAAATTCTACCAAGACGAGCAACCGGCACCTGTGCTAAACATCAGAGAAAGGTAACTGAAGCCATTAAACGTGCGCGAAATGTTGCCCTATTACCATATAGCTCAAACAATTAAAAACGCAAAGCTGTTTGTTTCAGGAAGGATCTGGAGCGAACAGCTTTTTCTTTTTCACAAATGAGCTGCGTAAACGGCTTGGGCGAATCCTTCCGCCCGGAAGGTTAAGAAGAATTGCCGGTGAAATTAAAAATCAGAGCAAACAAAAATAATAGGTATTTTCCGTTAATATGATATAATGGTTCAGTAACTTTTTATAGAGTAATAAAAGGTATGTGGTAATACGTAAGTTACCAATTTGGAGGATCAATGAAAACACGTGGAATAACAGAAGGTGCCATGTTTTGTGCCCTGGGAGTCATTCTTACCTTAGTTAGCTATTATTTACCTTTTTTTGTGCTATTGGTATTTTTTATACCGGTACCAATGGTGGTATTGGGAAAACGCCAGGGCCTGAAGGTGAGTATTCTTTCCAGCATTGCGGCCACGATTCTGATTGGTCTTTTTTTGGGACCGCTCAATGCGATTTCTTTTGGGGCGCTGATGCTCTTTGTGGGCTGCAGTCTGGGATTTGCCTATAATCGGGATTATTCACCGGTTTTTAAAGTTGCCATCGGAATTGTTGGTTTTGCGATTTTGCTGATTGCGGTGGTGGCCAGTTATGAATGGGTGATGGGGATTGGTTTTACCAGCCTGTTGTTACAGACCCTGGAACAGAGTACCAGTGAGGTGATGACGTTTTATCAAACTGCCAATATTATGGATGCCGAACAGTTGGCAATGGCCAAAACGGCCATGGATAAAAACATAGAAATGATGAAGCTGGCATTACCGAGTGCTTTTCTGTTACTGCCAGTTGTATTTGGGATGGTCAATGTGATCGTTTCGGATATGATTTTAAAACGCATCGGCTATCCGGTTAAAACCTTCAAACCGCTGAGCCAATGGGAAATGCCAACAAGCCTTAAATATTTTTTGATGGTACTGATCCTCGGTGATTTTATCATCAGTATGTTTCAGGTTACCACGATCCCGCAGATTTATATTGTCACGGTGATGAATTTTGTCAATATTATTTTCCTCATTATGGGACTGTCATTGATTTTAAACTATCTGGAATACAAGAAATTGACGAACAAGGGGTTAAACGTGCTGGTAGTCATTTTAAGCTTATTGTTTAGCTCACTGGTAACCATTTTAGGGATCGCTGATACTTACATCGGAATTCGTCGGATTTTTCGAAGGGAGTCCCAGATCAAATGAAAGAGTCAAAAAAAGATATTGTCCGATTTGCGTTAGCGGCACAGTTGATTGTCTCTCTGGTACTTGGTTTTTATAATATCTTCCTGGGAATTGGTGGCGTTGTTATCTTTGTGATCCTGATCATGTATTACACTAAAAACACCACCATTGATGAAATCAAAATCGATAAAGCCATTGATGAAATTTACAGTGATCTCGATAAGATTAATCAGGAACGGATGTATGAAATGCCGATTGCCATGGCGATTGTTGATAATGAAGGTATCATTTATTGGTATAACCAGGCATTTGGAAAGGCGTTTAAAAAAGAAAAAGAAGGTTTATTCAAAAAAAATATTATTACCGAGTTGGATTTTAATCTGACCGCCGCCATCAAGGCTGATGAATTCACCTTCCATTATGAAGAACGGGACTATGGCGTGGTTACCAATGCGTTCTCTGACAAGATCCATAGTTTTGAACTGCTGCATTTTTTTGATATCACCGAACAAAGTAAGCAACGGCAGCTGTACCGGAAAAATTCACCGCTGTTTTGCTACATCGTCATCGACAATTATGATGATATCATTGAGCAGATTCCCAGTCATAAGCGTTCGGCGATTCTTGGAAAGGTCGATCTGAAGCTTAACGAATGGGCGAAACAGCTGGGCAGTGTTATCATTGAGTATGAAAGTGACCGTTATCTGATGATTTTTGAGCGGGGAAAAATCTGTGCCCTGCAAAAAGAGAATTTTAAAATCCTTGATGAAATTCGGGAAATCGAAAATGATGAAAAAGTGCCGATTACCCTCAGTATTGGTATTGGTATCTCTGAAAGTATTCTGGGGATTATCGAATCCCAGGAATTGTCCCATTCAGCCCTGGATATTGCCCTGGCTCGGGGCGGTGATCAGGCCGTGGTCCGCCAGGATGAAAAAATGTCCTTTTACGGGGGCAAAAGCGAAGCTACCGAAAAAAGAACCAAGGTTAAAGCCCGGGTTAAGGCTTACGGTCTGAAAGAGCTGATCAAAGAGTCGGATCATGTTCTGATGATGGGTCATCAGAATCCGGATATGGACTGCCTGGGTTCGGCGGTCGGGTTGCTGGGAGCCTGTAAATCCCTTGGTAAAGAAGGAAAAATTGTGATCCGGGAGATTAATTATTCGATCAAATCGCTGTTTGATTATCTGTTGGAGAATGAAGCCTATCAGGATGCCTTTATTACCCCCAAAGAAGCCGAAAGCTATGCCACTAAAAACACCCTATTAATTATTTTAGACACCCAAACCGTCAATTATCTGGAGATGCCCTCCCTGGTGGATCAGATCCCAAAAATAGTGGTGATCGATCATCATCGGCGTTCTGGAAAAGCCATCAAGGAAACGCTGCTGACCTATACGGAAGCCTATGCTTCGTCCACCTGCGAACTGGTGACTGAGCTGCTGCAGTATTTTGATGAGAAGAGTCAGCTCAATGTCATTGAAGCCAACGCACTAATGGCGGGGATGTGTATGGACACCAAGATGTTTACCTTAAAAACGGGGGTGCGAACCTTTGAAGCGGCCTCTTACTTAAGGCGAAAGGGAGCCGATACGCTAATCAGTAAAATTTTGCTGCAGGATGATCTCAATACCTATACGGCCAAATCGGATGCTGTCAAAAATGCTAAAATTTATTTTGATAACATTGCGATCTCAACTTTTGAGAACAATACCGATTATGGCAAGGTGATTGCTGCCCAGGCAGCGGATGAACTGTTAAATATCAAGGGGATTGTGGCTTCCTTTATCATTCTTAAAAATGAAGAGGGGCTGGCCATCAGTGCTCGCTCCATGGGCGAGGTCAATGTTCAGGTAATCTTAGAGAAATTGGGTGGTGGCGGCCATTTGGCCATTGCCGGAGCACAGTTCCCCGGTGAAAAAAACATTGAAACCGGCGTCGAGCTATTGCTCACTGCCATAAAAAAATACAAGAAGGAGAATGGATCATGAAAGTAGTCTTATTGGAAAATGTAAAAAATGTTGGAAATAAAGGTGATATTGTTGATGTAAAGGATGGTTATGGCCGGAACTTTTTGATTAAAACCGGTAAGGGCGTCATTGGTAATAAAGAAAATATTGCCATGGCGGAAACGACCAAAGCTGAAGAAGCGCAAAAAGTCGCAGCCGAACGACAGGCTGCTGTCGAACTGGCAAAAACAATCGATGAAACGGAAATTACCATTACCGAACGGGCTGGCGAAGACGGCAAACTGTTTGGGTCGGTTACCAGCAAAGACATTGCTGAAGCTCTGGAAAATCAAAAAGGCATCAAGGTTGATAAGCGCAAAGTTGAACTGGAAATGCCGTTGCGTAATGTGGGTCGGGCCGAAGTCAAAGTTAAAACCTATCAGGGTGTGATTGGAAAACTGACCGTGCTCATCAAAGGCGAAGCCTAGGAGACTAAGCGGTGATGAATCCCAAAGTCCCGCCCCATAATATTGAAGCCGAGCAGTCGGTGCTAGGCGCCATCTTGATGGATGAGTCCAATATTGCCCGGGCTGAAGAGCTATTGTCCCCCCAGGATTTTTATCGGGGCGGCCATAAAGAAATCTATGAAGCGATGCTTTCTCTTCACAACGAGAGAAAGCCCATTGACACCGTTACCCTGATTAATGCCCTTAGAAACCGGGGAGTTCTGGAAAAAATCGGCGGAATTGGTTATCTCAGTGAATTGGTCGAGATGGTGCCGATTCATCGGAATTATCTGGAATACTGCCAGATTGTTCATGAAAAGGCGGTGATTCGTAATCTGATTCATACGGCCACCCAGATTCTTGAAGACAGCTATGGTCAGTATGAGAATATCGGGGATGTGATTGATCGGGCCGAACAGGAAATCTTCAAAGTTTCCCAGGGTCGACGAACGGGTGATTTTCAGAGCATTCAGGAAACCCTGGCCACCACCCTGGCCCAGATTGAAGCGATTGAAAGTAAAAAAGGTAAACTCACCGGAATTGAAACCGGTTTTACCGAGCTTAACCATATTACCTCCGGCTTGCAGCCCTCCGATCTGATTATTGTGGCTGCCCGACCATCAATGGGGAAAACCGCCTTTGCCTTGAATATCGCCCAAAATGCGGCCATCAAAGATAACCGCTCGGTGGCGATTTTCAGTCTCGAAATGTCCAAGGAACAGCTGGTACAGCGTATGCTGTGTGCCGCCTCATTGGTGGACAGCAATAACGTTAGAACCGGTAATCTCAGCAAGGAAGACTGGGAACGAATGGTGGTTGGTTACAATACCCTTTACGGCGCCAGTATTTTTATAGATGATACCCCGGGGATTACGGTTTCAGAAGTCCGTTCCAAATGTCGGCGGCTAAAAACCGAAAAAGCCCTGGATTTGATCGTCATTGACTACCTGCAACTGATGAGCGGCGGTGGTCGGACTGAAAACCGGCAGAATGAAATTTCTGAAATGTCCCGGGGCTTAAAAGCCCTGGCCCGGGAAATGGAAGCGCCGGTGATTGCTTTGTCACAGCTCAGCCGGGCCCCGGATGCCCGAACCGATCACCATCCGGTCATGTCGGATTTGCGTGAGTCTGGTTCGATCGAGCAGGATGCCGATGTGATCATGCTTTTATACCGGGAATATTATTACGATAAAAACCCGGAATTAAAAAACTTATCTGAGGTAATCATTGCCAAGCAACGTAACGGTCCAACCGGAACCGTACGCCTGGCCTGGATACCCGAATATACAAAATTCAACGATCTGGCTGTGGGTTATAATGAAGATGACTACGGCCCGGATGCGTTTGCATAAAGGAAGAAGAACATGAAATATGATGTAATCATCATCGGGGCTGGCCCCGGTGGTATTTTTGCCGCCATGGAACTGGCCAAAAAGAACAAGGAACTGAAGATATTGATGCTGGAAAAGGGCAATTCGATTGAAAAACGGATCTGTCCCAAGCGTCAGACCAATGTCTGCATTGGTTGCAAACCCTGTAATATTACTACCGGATTTGCCGGAGCCGGGGCCTACTCGGATGGCAAACTATCGCTTTCACCGGATGTCGGCGGCGAGCTGCCGGAATACATTGGCTATAACACCACGGTTGATCTGATTAAATATGTTGATGATCTCTATATTGAGTTTGGCGCCGACAAGCGCGTTCATGGTGTGGATGATCCGGATAAGATTAGGGATATTCGGACCAAGGCGATCCAGAGCAATTTAAAACTGATTGAATGTCCGGTTCGTCACATGGGCACCGAGGTCGGTTATACCATTTATCAGCGGATTCAAAATTACTTAATCAACGATCTGGGCATCGACATTAAGTTTAGAACACCGGTGCAAAGCCTGGTAGTCGAAGATAATTCTGTCGTCGGCGTGGTCGCCAAAGGTGAAACCTACCGGGCTGACAAGGTATTGGTGGCTGTGGGCCGGGATGGCTCGGAATGGTTTACCTCGATGTGCGAAGAATACAAGGTGGAAACCAAGGTCGGGAAAATCGATATCGGCGTCCGTTTGGAAACCCGCAACGAGGTCATGCAGGAAATCAATGAGGCCCTTTATGAAGGTAAGCTGGTTTATTATACACCCACCTTTGATGACAGCGTCCGGACCTTCTGTTCCAACCCCGGCGGAGTTGTATCGACCGAATATTATGATAACCAGTTGGCGGTGGTCAATGGACACAGCTATAAATCCGACAACTTAAAAACCCATAACACCAATTTTGCCCTGCTGGTTTCTAAAAGCTTTACCGAACCCTTTAAAGAAGCGGTTGCTTATGGCAAGCACATTGCCGGGTTGGGAAATATGCTCACCGGTAACAAGATCATGGTACAGCGCTACGGCGATTTCTTAAGAGGCCGCCGGACTACCGAAGAGCGGTTGATGCGTAATAATATCCGGCCGACCTTAATTGATGCGGTGCCCGGGGATCTCTGTTTAGTACTACCTTACCGGATTATGAAGGACATTGTCGAAATGATTCAGGCCCTGGATCATGTGTCACCGGGTCTGGCCAGTGATGAAACCCTGCTCTATGGGGTAGAGGTTAAGTTCTATTCCAATAAGGTGACCGTAGATAAAAACTTCCAGTCCAGCATTAAGAATCTCTATGTATTGGGCGATGGCGCCGGAGTCACCCGGGGCTTGATGCAGGCCTCCGCCAATGGGGTCTATGTGGCCCGAAACCTTTATAACGAATAGATGTCCGGAAAACTCTATATAGTCGGTACTCCGATTGGGAATCTGGATGATATGAGCATCCGGGGCCTAAAAGTCCTGCAGTCGGTGGATCTGATTGCTGCTGAAGATACCCGGCATTCGATTAAGCTGCTCAACCATTTTGAGATTTCTAAAAAAATGGTCGCCTATCATCAACATAACGAACAGCAGTCGTGTGAGGGCCTGATTGAACTGCTAAAACAGGGTCAGAACATCGCCCTGATTTCTGATGCCGGAATGCCGCTAATTTCCGATCCGGGGTCAGTCCTGGTTAAAAGCTGTGTCGCCAATGCCATTGCCCTGGAAGTGGTGCCCGGCCCCAACGCCGGGCTCTGCGGCCTGGTGTTGTCAGGACTGGACACCCGTTCCTTTTTATTTCTCGGCTTTTTAGGTAAAGACAATAAGGCGGTTAAAGCAGGGATCAACCGGATTGAAGAATCAGTCGATACGGTGGTGCTTTATGAGTCCCCCCACCGTCTGCCAAAAACTCTGGAAATTTTGGTCAAGCAGGGGCTCGGTCACCGGCAGATGAGTATCTCCCGGGAGCTGACCAAACGCTATGAGGAAACCCGTTATGGTACCATCGCAGAACATCGGGACTATTATCAGAAAAATCCCCCCCGGGGCGAGTATGTCCTTTGTATTGAAGGCCGAACCGCCGATGAAGGTAAGGTGGCGGCTTCTCTGGAACTGGAAAGCCTGAGCCTGGAAGACCATCTAGCTCATTATCTGAAGTCCGGTTTGCCGGAAAAAGAAGCCATGAAAGCGGTGGCCAAAGACCGCAATATTTCAAGACGGGATGTTTATAACGCAGTTAAGCGATAAATCCCTTGAAAAAATCTGGAATTAAAGTATAATAGGGATAGCAATTAAATAAAAATTACAATGAAGAGAAGAGTAGGTGTGGATGCTGTGAAGAGAGAGCCGGGATGGTGAAAGCCGGTGACAGAAAAAGCATTGAAGATGGCCTCGGAGTAAGTTTGGGTGAATCGTTTAGCCCGAACCGCTTGACGCGATAAAACTTAAAGTTTTAAAAACTTATGAAGGCATTATTTGTGAGAATAATGTGAATTAAGGTGGTAACGCGAACCCTTCGCCCTTAACTGGACGGAGGGTTTTTTTTGTTGGATTAAACCCACCAAATACAGAAATATGAATAAAGGAGAACTTATGTCAGAAAAAACATTTTATATTACTACCCCCATTTATTATCCCAGTGGGAACTTGCATATTGGCCATACCTACACCACGGTGGCAGCCGATACGATTACCCGGTTCAAAAAACTGCAGGGTTATGACACTTACTTTTTAACCGGTACCGATGAGCACGGTCAAAAAATTGAAAAAGTGGCGGCTGAAGCGGGCGTTGCGCCCCAGGCCTATGTCGATGGGATTGTCACCGGCATTAAAAACCTCTGGGACACCATGAACATCAGTTACGATCAGTTTATCCGGACCACCGACCCTGAGCATGAAAAAACGATTCAGCGGATTTTTAAAAAGCTCTATGATCAGGGGGATATTTATAAATCCAACTACGAAGGCTGGTACTGCACGCCGTGTGAATCCTTCTGGACCGAAAGTCAATTAGTTGACGGAAACTGTCCGGACTGTGGTCGACCGGTAGAAAAAGCCGCCGAAGAAGCCTACTTCTTTAAAATGTCCAAATATGCCGACGATTTGCTCAAACATATTGAAGACCACCCCCATTTTATTCAACCGGAATCCCGCAAAAATGAAATGATCAATAACTTTATTAAACCCGGGCTCCAGGATTTGTGCGTTTCCCGAACCTCCTTTACCTGGGGCGTGCCAGTTGATTTTGATCCCGGTCATGTGGTTTACGTCTGGATTGACGCCCTGCCCAACTACATTTCGGCCCTGGGTTATCTCAATGACAAACCGGATCTGATGGAAAAATACTGGCCAGCGGATGTTCATCTGGTCGGCAAGGATATTATCCGCTTCCATACCATTTACTGGCCAATTATTTTGATGGCACTCAAATTACCACTGCCCAAACAGGTTTATGGCCACGGCTGGATTTTATTAAAAGGCGGAAAAATGTCCAAATCGGTGGGGAACGTGGTTGATCCGGTGGTTTTAGTCGACAAATATGGGGTTGATGCCCTGCGCTACCATGTGCTGCGGGAAATGAGCTATGGTTCGGACGGTGTTTATAACGAAGACCTGCTGGTCAGTCACATCAATTCTGACCTGGCCAATGACCTTGGCAATCTGCTTAGCCGGACCCTGGCGATGACTGATAAATATTTCGGTGGGATTATTCCCAAGGAACGGGAAAAAGAAGCCATTGACAGTGAACTGATTGATCTGGCTGAAAAAACGCCCGGGATTGTCAGTGACTACATGGATAAGCTGGATTTTAGCCGGGCCCTGGAAGAAATCTGGAAGCTGGTTTCCCGTTCCAATAAATACATTGATGAAACCCAACCCTGGGTACTCGGCAAAAGTCCCGAAAAACAGGCTCGTCTGGCCCAGGTAATGTATAATCTGACCGAGTCCTTGCGAATCGTCACCGTGCTGATTTCGGCGGCAATGCCGGAAACCGCCCGAAAAATCGGCCAGCAATTAAACTGTCCGGCGGAATGTCTAACCTGGAACAGCATCCAGCAGTTTGGCGGCTATCCGGAAGGCCTCAAGATCGAACGCTGCGACGCCCTGTTCCCACGGATTGAGCTGGAAAAGAAAGCGGAACAGCCTCTTAAAGAAGAGAAAGTTAAGCTCGAAAAAGCTAAAAAAGAAAACGACAACGCAACTCCGGAAGAACTGCCGGAAGGTCTGATCACCATTGACGATTTTGCCAAGGTGCAGTTGCGGGTGGCTGAGGTGGTTGCCTGTGAACCCCATCCCGATGCTGATCGCTTGCTGGTTTTACAGCTGATGGTCGGCCAGGAAAAGCGTCAGGTGGTCTCCGGGATTGCCAAATACTACGCCCCAGCAGATCTGGTTGGCAAAACGGTCATTCTGGTGGCCAACTTAAAACCGGTCAACCTCCGGGGATTGGAATCCAACGGGATGATCCTGGCCGCTACCAAGGGTAAGAAACTGTCCCTGGTTACCGTCGATGGCATTCCCTCCGGTGGAAAAGTTTCCTAATTGAGGGCAGAAATAAGGTAAATCGAAATAGGATAAATAAAAAAAGTTTAAACAGAAATTTTTTCTGTTTAGACTTTTTCAAAGCCCCGAATTAGAGACTTTTTATCATTTCGATGTATTCATTTTTTTCACGAACACCGACAAAGCGGTTAACCGCTTCACCGTTCTTAAAGAAAACCACGGTGGGGATACTCATCACCCGAAACTGTTGGGCCAGGGCCTGGTTGTCATCCACATTGATTTTACAAACCTTCATACCAGCTTCAAGCTCCTGAGATATTTCATCAATTGTCGGCGACAGGGCTTTACACGGGCCACACCATTCTGCCCAAAAATCCACCATGACAGCTCCATCATAGGATAAAATCTCGGTTTCGAAATTTTCCATATTGATTGTTATAACTTTTTCACTGGACATTATTCTCTTCACCTCTTTAACATATTTGCTCAATCATTATATAATAATTCATAAGAAGTTAAAAGGATAAAAGTTAAATTTCTCCGTTTTAAGGAGGGGGATTGTGTTAAAATAGAGGCATGAAAAAAATGGATAGAAAAAAGAGTATCATCAAAAGCGAACTCGAAAAGCTTAATAAAAACAACACGCACCGGTTTCACATGCCCGGACATAAGGGGCGGGGTGAGGCCTTTGCCTTATACGACTATGATATTACCGAAATCCCTGGCGCTGATAATCTTCATGATGCCCAGGGGATCATCGCAAAGGCCCAGAAAAAACTGGCAACGATCTATCACAGCGATGAAGCAGCGATTCTGGTCAACGGCACCACCACCGGTATTCACAGTGCCATTCTGGGCAGCTGTGCTCCGGGTGAGCAGCTGCTGGTGCCCACCAACTGTCATCGGGCCGTTTTTGGAGCCCTGGGGCTGGGACGCATTGAAGGGGTTTTTATCACCCCGGAGATTGACCGCAACCTGGGATTTGCCCACTCAATCAGTGTGGCTGCAGTTCGTCAGGCGCTGGCCAAAAATCCGCTCAGTAAGGGGATGATTTTGACCAATCCCAGCTACTATGGTACCATCAGTGACCTAAAAACCATTGCCGCCATCCTTCATGAGCAGGGGAAATTTTTAATTGTTGATGAAGCCCACGGCGCCCATCTGCGCTTTAGTGACAAACTGCCGCCAGATGCCATTTCTGCTGGGGCCGATGTGGTCATTCAAAGTACCCATAAGATTCTGGGATCGCTGACCCAAAGCTCCTTGCTTCATTTTCAGGGCAGCCGGGTCAATCGTCAGAAGATCAAAGCCTATCTCAGTCTGTTGCAAAGCTCATCACCCAGCTATCCGCTGATGATCTCGGTGGAAGAGGCGGTGGATGCGGCCGCTGAAAAGGGCGAAACCATATTTAATGGAATTGTGGCGGCCCATCAGGAATTTTGTCAGCAGCAGAACGGTCAGGAGCCGATTGTGCTGTATGGCGGAGAGAATCCGGAGCAGGATTATGATTGCAGCAAGTGGCTGTTTTGGACCCGGGGCATCACCGGAACGGAGGTGGAAGCCCGACTGTCAGCGGAGTATGGCATTCAATGCGAAATGTCATCAGCTAATCATCTGCTGGCGATGACCGGGATGGGCACCACCCGGGCTGATTTAGTAAGCTTAACGCAAGCTATCTGTGCTATAAATAAAACCATCAGGCGCGACGAAAAAGAACCTCAGCCCCCCCGAGGGTGGCGGGAGCAGCTCGATTTTACGGCTGCTGTCCAAACCCAGATGCCGCTGTGGGAAGCCCTTGCCTGGGAAGAACGCTGTCAAATGCCGCTGGAACAGGCCACTGGGCAGCTGGTTGGGGATTTTATTATTCCCTATCCGCCGGGGATCCCGGTCTTGCTACCGGGCAGCCGGATCACCGTCGAAATGGTGGTATATTTAAACGACTTGCTGGATCATCAGGTGGCGGTGGTGGGAGTCGATGTTAACAGAGCAGTCACAATTATCAAAAAGGAGCCGGTAATCATGGAAAAGAATCATCAGGGACAATTGATCGTCATCGAAGGAGTGGATGGTAGCGGGAAACAGACCCAAACCCAACTGCTTTATGACCGGCTGGTAAAAGCGGGGGAAAACGTCATGAAAATCGCCTATCCCCGCTATGACAAAAAATCGTCAGCGCTGGTAAAATTATATCTGGAAGGGGCCTTCGGAAAAGATCCCGGGAGCATCAGCCCCTATATCGCTTCAACCTTTTACGCCGCCGATCGTTATGCCTCCTACAAGGAAGATTACGAGGACTTTCTTGCACAGGGGGGATTGGTGCTGGTCGATCGCTATACCACCTCTAATATGGTTCATCAGGCGGGAAAAATAAAGGATCCGGACGAACGGAAACGTTTTCTTGACTGGCTCTGGGATTTTGAATTCAATCTCTATGGTCTGCCGGTTCCAGACCAGGTCTTTTTTCTGAACATTCCCCCGGAGATCAACGAGCAGCTGATTAAAAACCGTAACAATAAAATAACCGGAAAACAGCAAAAAGATATTCACGAAAGCAGTCCCGAGCATCTAAGAGATTCCTATTGCAGTGCTCTGGCGCTGGTGGCAGAATATGGCTGGACGGAAATCAATTGTGTTACAGATAACCAATTGCGCAGTATCAAAAGCATTCATCAGGAAATCTGGGAACGCATAAAGGAGCATAAATCAAATGATTGAAGATCAGTACACCTATTTAACCATGGCCGACTCCGACATGGATTTTATTCTGCTTAAGAATTATTTAAATGCCCACGGGATTGAGGTCATCACCAGGGAAAAAGGTTTTGGTGGACCAATTCGCAGTATTTTTATGGGAAACTTTACCCCCGCTCACATTGAGGTCTTTGTTAAAGACAGCGATTTCGAAATGGCCCTTGAGCTCCTGGATTATGAAGAATTCAGTGCTGAATTGGACAAAGAATTGGGACTGGATCGTGATGATTGGGATAACAGTGATGAGAAAAAGAAAAAACCCCATTAATAACTGTCTTTGAGAGGAAAACTATGTTTGAGATGATTCAGGGTCACCAAACCATTACCAAGCATCTTGCCAACGAAATAGATTCCCAGCAGGTAAGCCACGCTTACCTTTTTTCTGGAATCGACGGGATCGGAAAAAAGAAAACCGCCCAGGAGTTTGCCAAGGCCCTTTTATGTCAGGATCGGGAGAAGCCGGGTTGCGGACATTGTCCGGTTTGTCTTCAGATTGAGCATGAAAACTATCCAGATGTCAAAATAATTGAGCCCAAAGCGGGAGTCGACAGCATCAAGATCAGTCAGGTGCGAGAAATGATCAGCGAGCTGGCGATTAAACCCTATTCGGGAGACTGGCGCATTAATATCATTGATGGGGCCGAAAAGATGACGCCAGAGGCCCAGAACAGCTTACTGAAGTCGTTGGAAGAACCGCTTAGTTATAATATTTTTATTCTGGTCACCAGCCATCCCCAGTCCATCTTACCGACGATTCGCTCCCGCTGTCAAAGCTATCATTTTCAGCCGCTGAGCATGGTCGAAATGGAGGCTGCTTTTTTTGAGCAAGGTGAATTTGAAAAACAAGCAGTGACCGAAGCCGTCCGGGCTGCTGGGGGATCTCCGGGGATGGCCTTATACCTGCTTAATAATGGTGAGATTCAAAAAGAAAGAACCCACTATCTGCGGGAGCTTTACAGCTTGTTAAAAGGGGACGAGATAAAGATTTTTACCCTGGCCGAGGTTTTATCGAAGGATAAGGCCACCAGCCAGGAAATGCTGGAGTTTTTTATTCACTGGTTTTATGAGGTCAATCTACTTTTGGAAGGTCATCCACTGCCGCAGCAGGGGGAGCCGAATCCGGCCCATCGGGCCTACCATCAACTATTGGAAAATGAAAAAAATCAGGCGATCATTAAAACTTTGTTTGAAATGATGGCGACGATACAATATAATGTTAATTTAAGATTACAATGGGAAAAGTGTTTCATTAAGATAATGAAAATTCAGAAAGGATAAGCCAATGGGAAAATCAGTCGTCGGCGTACGATTTAAAAAAGTGGGCAAAATATATTATTTTGATCCCCTGGATATTGAGTTTGAACAGTTTGATCCGGTTATCGTGGAAACGGTCAGAGGCATTGAGTATGGTGAAATTGCCCTGACTGCCAGAGATGTGGATGAAGCAGAAATCGTGGCTCCGGTAAAACCAGTGATCCGCAAAGCAACTGAAGCAGATACCTTCGAGTATAATAAACTCAAGCAAAATGAACAGGATGCCAAAGCAATTTTTATTGCCAAGGCCAAAAAGCACAAGTTGGAAATGAAACTGATCGATGTGGAATACACCTTTGACCAGAAAAAGGCGATCTTTTATTTTACCGCCGAAGGTCGGGTCGATTTTCGCGAGCTGGTCAAAGATCTGGCTTCGATCTTCAAGGTCCGGATTGAACTTCGGCAAATCGGGGTGCGGGACGAAGCCAAATTGTTCAAAGGCCTGGGTGTCTGCGGGCGGACGACCTGCTGTGCCCAGTGGCTGGGGGATTTTACCCCGGTATCGATAAAAATGGCCAAGGAACAGAACCTGTCGCTTAATTCGACAAAGATTTCCGGGATCTGCGGGCGGCTCTTATGTTGTCTGACCTATGAGCAGGAATTCTATGAAGAGGTTTCAAAAAAACTTCCCAAAGTGGGACAGCGTGTCATCACCGCCGATGGCGAGGGGGAAGTATTTAAATTAAGTATTCTGGAAGAAACCGTTTTCGTCAAAATTCAGGTGAATAAGGATGAAACCGAGGTAAAAAAATATCTTCTGGAAGAAATTGAAGTAAAAAAATTCGAAAAAGTCAAAAAAGACAAATAATCATCTTGATTTCACTTCAAAAAAGGATATAATAAAGATGTTGTTAATGCTAAAAGGAGGGTTTTTTAGATGGCTTATAAAATTACAGATGAATGTATTGCTTGTGGCTCTTGCATGGACGAATGTCCAGTAGAAGCAATTTCTGAAGGCGATATCTATGTTATCGATGCAGCTACTTGTACTGACTGCGGTTCTTGTGCAGAACAATGTCCAGTAGAAGCAATTGTTCAGGACTAGTTAGAAGTATGAAAAAAAGGCACCTTCCAGAGTATTCTGGGAGGTGCCTTTAACGTGGACTGATGCAATCAGTAATTTTTTCTTAAATCATTTAAAATATTTAAGAGGGTGTTAAATAATAAGATATATGGGTAAATACCTGTTTAAGAAATAAAATCAATGACAGATTAAGATCTGGAGGAGGAAAAATGCAAAAATATGTATGTGATATTTGCGGGTATATTTATGATCCTGAGGTAGGGGATCCTGACAGTGGCGTTGCACCAGGAACCGCCTTTGAAGATATCCCCGAGGATTGGGTTTGCCCTTTGTGTGGCGTTTCAAAAGAAGATTTTTCACCAGAAGATTAGAAAAGTGCAATCAAAAAAGAGCCAAAGCTCTTTTTTTTATGGGATCAATGGGTTATAATGAAAATGACTACAAAAACATGGAGGACATATGGCAGTTAAAGCACGGGAAACCCTTGAAAGCAAACAAATCAGCATCACAACCCTGGGGATATTAATGGTGGTGGTGGTTGGATATACGCTTCTATACAATCAGTTTGCCAATACCCTGGAAGATTATCGGTTAAAAACAATTGTTGGTGTGATCAGTCTGGTGATTATGATGGGGGGCTTTTTAATTTCACTACGCTATATTACAACCATCTACGAGATGCTCATTACCCATGACCAATTTACCATCGAACGAAAAATATTTTTTTGGAAAAAAACGGTACTGGAAATAAAAATAGATGACATAATAAAAATTTTGCCAATCGAAGAAGCTAAAAAGATCGAAGGACCAATGCGTAACTATACCCTGACAAATATGGACGGAAAACGAAAATATGTGATTCAATATAATAAACAGGGAAAAATTTGCTGTGCCAAGATCCAATGTACCGGGAAATTCCATGAAACCTTAAAAAAACAGGTCAAAATATAATAGTTTTAAGGAAACCTTAAGGGAAATAGGGTATTATTTGGACATAACAAGTTACCCTCTTTCAAAGTTTTTAGAAAAAACCGAACGCTTTTCACACGGCTTCGGTTTTTTTCTTTTTTGGATAAAAAAGAATTTGTAATTCAGAAGAAATTTTAACTGGCAATTAGATGTTGTTAATGCGGTAATAAATCGGGTATAATACTCCTAAATAACTAAAGGATCCATCAGGAAAGGAAAATCTATGGAAATCGTAGCAATTATGGGAAGCCACCGGAATGGTCAGAATACGCAGAAGGCCATCGACTTTTTTATTAATAAAATTGAAGTTGAACACGAATTGTTTGAATATAATGTCAATAAGATCGACGTTCAGGCGTGTACGGCCTGTGATTATTGTATTCCGCATCAGGGCAAATGTGTCCTTGAGGATGATATGACCCAAATTTATCAAAAAATGGAGAGCTGTGATTTGCTGATCGTGGCCAGTCCCGTTTATTTCAGTGCTTTTCCCTCAAAAATTAAAGCGCTGATTGATCGAACCCAGATGATTTATAACCTTAAGGATAAATCGAACATCAAAAAGAAAAAAATTCTGATCATCGGAATCGGTGGGGCACCTCATTATCCGAGGCAGTTTCAGGCCATGGATAATACCCTGGAGTGGTACAAAAAAACTCTGAGCTGTGATGAGATCGGCTTCGTCCAATTTTCCCATACCGATGAGCTGCCAGCGCTGGATAATAAAAAGTGTCTGGATGAGCTGGCAGAAATTGCAGCCAAAATTAATGGGCCATTGGCCAAGAATTAAAAAATAATCAAAAAATAAGGAGAAATAAAAATGGCAAAGATAATCGATCAAACCGAATTTGATACACTGGTTTTAAAAGGCGAAGGTGTTGTCCTGGTAGATTTTTTTGCGACCTGGTGTGGGCCCTGTAAAGCACTGGCACCGATTTTAGAAGAGGTGGCCGAGGAGTTGAAAGACAAGGTGGGCATTTATAAGGTCGACATCGATCAGACCCAGGGTCTGGCCCAGCAATACCGGGTAATGAGCGTGCCAACCATGAAGATTTTTAAAAGTGGCGAGGTGGTAGAAACCATCGTCGGGCTTCAATCAAAAGGGGTTTTACTGGAAAAGCTGAATTACTATGCCGGTTAGGAAACAATAAGCCGGATGACAAGGATCACTTCATTAAGAAGTGATTCTTTTTTTGCAGATAAAAACCTTAAAAAAAATAAGGAGACCGTTTTCATTTTTGGACAAATTGGCCGATTTGTCGGGATTTCTGACAAGTATGAAGAATCGTATAATTACAAGCGGTCAACCCAGTGCTATACTCCTTTAAGCAAGTGAAAGGAGTATAAAATGAATAAAAAAATAGTGAATAAAGCCAATACGGTTCGATTGATTGTCATTATCGGTGTTATTATTATACCACTTATGTATAGCTTTTTTTATCTCAGCGCCTTCTGGGATCCCTACTCAAAACTCGATAACCTGCCAGTGGCACTGGTCAATAATGATACGGGTGCGACCATCAATAATCAGCAGCGCAATCTGGGGGAAGAGTTTATTGATGAATTGATTAAGGACGGCACCTTTAAGTATGTGATTACCGATGAAGCCACCGGAAAAGCCGGTACCGAAACCGATGATTACTATGCCATGATCGTGGTGCCAAAGAATTTCTCAAACAATATTGCTTCGGCGGCGACGGTTAACAAGCAGACTGCCAGCATTATTTTTTCGCCCAACGAAAAACGAAATTATCTGGCCAGCCAGATCCTCGGAAAAGCTGAGATGCAAATGGAAACCAGCTTAAGAGAAAGCATCTCCGGCGAGATCGTTAACAATCTGACCGATCAGGTGGCCAAGGTGCCCGGTCAGTTGAGTACTTTGAATGATGGCTTAACCCAGCTTTCCAGCGGTTCAGCGCAACTTTTGAGCGGCTCTCAGACCTTAGCGAATGGTACCTATTCGCTGGCCGCTGGTTCCCAGGAATTGGCAACCGGTTCAGAAACCCTGGCCGCAGGGACTCAGGCCCTGGCCGCTGGCAGTCAAACTCTGGCCGATGGCACCCAAACTTTGGCCGCCGGAACATCACAGTTTGCCGCCAAGTTCTCTGATTTCAACGATGGCATCAGTAGTCTGAAAAGTGGCTCAGCCCAGGTTAGTTCCGGTGCTGAGTCGTTGGCCGCCGGAACGGACCAGCTCAATCAGGGGATCGCGGCCTATACCGCTGGGGTGGACAGCCTGATCGGCAATGTCAATCAGACCTCGGCCTTTATCTCAGCCTTTGTCAGTGAACATCCCGAGCTGATGGCTGATCCGCAGTTTGCGGCCTTTGTTGCGAACATGGCCTCAAGTGACAATGCTGACAGCATTGCCCAACTGGAAGCCGCCGGCAGTCAGCTCAGCGGAGCGTCGGATGCCATCGCCGCCGGGACCCAGGCCTTAGCCGTCGGAACCAGCAATCTGGATGATGGGATAGCCACCGTCAGTGCCGCCGCCGGTCAATTAAATAATGCTGCCGATAGCATTTCAACCGGAGCCAGTGCTGTTTCAGATGGTGCTTCATCACTGACAAACGGTGCGATCGCTTTGTCAAACGGGGCGACTACGCTGACTAATGGGGTGTATACCCTGGCCGATGGTGCTAACACCCTCGCTGGTGGTGCCGCGACCCTGGCCAATGGTCAGCAGCAGCTTAACAGCGGCATCACGACTGCCCAAAACGGTGTTACCACCGCTGTCAATGACGCCAATGCCGACACCGCCAAATTAAATGGTTTGGGCACCTATGTCAGCGAACCGGTCACGGTGGACGATGAGGTGATTGATCCGATTGCCAATTATGGCACCTACTTTTCACCCTACTTTATGTCGCTGTCACTTTGGGTTGGTGGCCTGATTATCTTCTTCGGGATTTATTTTGATGCCGATCAGAAATTTAAGATCCTGTCCCGGGAAAGCAGCAATAAGACCGCCCGCAGCTTTATTTATCTGCTGTTAGGGCTGGCCCAGGCAATTCTTTTGGGCAGCATCATTAAATATGCCCTGGGCTTAGAAATTGCCCATACTGGCCTGTACTTTGTTTCGGTTTGTCTGGTCTCGATGACCTTCCTGGCGATTGTCCAGTTCTGTATTATTCACATGGGCGATGCCGGAAAGTTTGTGGCACTGACCTTGCTGATTCTGCAGCTGACCTCCTGTGGCGGCACCTTCCCGATTGAAACGGTGCCCAAGTTCTTCCAGGTACTGTATCCCTTTATGCCAATGACCTATTCGGTGGTGGTCTTTAAGGATACCATTACCGGTGCGATCTCCGGCGACTTCTGGCACAGCTTTCTGATTCTGGTTATTTATCTGGTGGTTTTCTTTGCCGCCACGATCTTCCTGACCCTAATTAAGAAAAAGAAAGCCGAGAAAGAGAATGTCACCATTAAAGGCGAATTGAACTCCGACCATTTATTTTAAAATGACCCAGATTAAAAGAACTCTGCATAGCAAAATGCGGGGTTCTTTTTATTTGGGGCGGATTACTTTGAAATAAGAAGCGGAAATGATATAATTATTTTCAAAAAAGATCATGAGGAGTGTCTGCATGTCCGATGCGTCAATAACCAAAAAAGCCATTGCCAAAGGCTTTAAACATATTCTAAAAAATAAAAACTTTGAAAAAATTACCATTGCCGAAATTACCGCTGCGTGTGGTCTGAACCGCCAGACCTTTTATTATCATTTTCGAGATAAATACGATCTGATCAACTGGATTGTTTATCAGGAGGCGATTTTAGTCATCCGAACCGATCTCACCATCGAAAACTGGGACAGCAAGGTGCTGGAGCTGTTAACGACGATGAAAAAGGATGGCCATTTTTATCAAACCACCTTAAAAGATATCGCTGGCACTGAATTTCAGAATTATCTGTTTACCGTCACCAAGGAAATTTTTATCGAAATGATTGAACACCTGGCCAGCGATCGCAAAATCAATTCGGAAGCAGTCCCGGTGATGACGCCCCAGAAGAAAACTTTTACCGCCGAATTTTTGTCCTATGGGGTGGTGGGGATGATTATCGACTGGGCCCAAAACGGGATGAAGCAATCACCCGAGGAAATCACCATCAGCATCAAAGAGATTATCAACGGGGCCCGGATGTTTGCCGTTTCCCGTTATTTTCAGGAACTGACTAAAGCGTAATAGCAAATCTCGGCTGAATAAACAGCCTCGTATAATAAAACAAAAAATTTTAAGGAGTCCACATTGAAAAAGAATGAAACAATTGAATTAACGATAGAGGGATTTAATTTTCCCGGTAAATCCTGGGGCATGCACGGCGAAAAAAAAGTCGTCATGAAAAACGGCTTGCCGGGTCAGCGGGTGTTGGTGAACATTGCCAAGAAACGCAAAAAATATGAAGGCCGGATTCTGGAAGTGTTGGAAAAAGCCCCCAATGAAATTGACGCCGCCTGCGATGTCTTTGATAAATGCGGGGGCTGTACCTACCAGAACCTGCCTTATCAAGAACAGCTCAAGCTCAAAGAAAGCTACGTCTTAAATCTACTGGAGCAGGCCGGGATCGCAGGTTTTGCCTATGAGGGGATTGTTCCCAGTCCCGAGGTTTTTGGTTACCGCAACAAGATGGAGTATTCCTTTGGCGATAACGAAAAAGACGGCCCCCTGATGCTGGGCCTGCACGAACAGGGCAGTTTTTACAATATCGTCAAAACTGACAGCTGCCAGATTACCGATGAGGATTTTAACCAGATTCAAACGGCGGTACTGGGCTATTTTGCTCAAACCGGAGACAGCTATTTTCACAAACGCAGCCACCAGGGCTTTTTACGGCATCTGGTCGTCCGCAAGGGCAAACAGACTGGTGATCTGCTGATCAATCTGGCCACCACCAGTCAGGGCACCCTGGATGAAGCGGCCTTTGTCAATTGCCTGCTGGATCTATCGCTGATTGGCCAGATCCGGGGGATTCTCCATACCCAAAACGATGGCATCGCTGATGTAGTCAAAGCTGAAACCGCCAAAACTCTTTACGGCGAAGACAAAATCGAAGATAAGATTTTAGGTCTGAGTTTTGAAATTACCAGTTTTTCCTTTTTTCAGACTAACACCTTGGGAGCCGAAAAACTCTATTCGGTGGTCCGGGATTTTGTTGGCCAGGAACAGAACGAGGTGATTTATGATTTATACTGCGGCACCGGCACCATTGCCCAGGTGCTGGCCCCGGTTACTAAAAAGGTGGTTGGCATCGAGCTGGTCGCTGAAGCGGTCGAAGCCGCCAAAGCCAATGCCACCAAGAACGGCCTGGATAACTGCCAGTTCATTGCTGGTGACGTGATGGTCGAGGTGGCTAACCTCCATGACCCGGCTGATGTGATTATTCTGGACCCACCGCGGGACGGCATCCATCCCAAAGCGATCTTTAAAATTCTGGATTTTAAACCAAAAACCTTTGTGTACGTGTCCTGCAAGGCGACATCGCTGGCTCGGGATCTGCCGTTTTTTGTGGCGGCGGGGTATGAGGTGAAGAAGGTGAAGTTGGTGGATATGTTTCCGCATACTGGGCACGTTGAGACGGTTGTATTGCTATCAAGAGCAGAAAAGTAAGAGTGTAGAAATGTGAGTAAATAAGAGCTTTCCGTGATTTGAGCTCTGGCTTCAAGCCAGAAGGATAATCACGGTTTTTTATTTTGTGGGAAATTATCCAAGACTATGAAAGCGTAAGGTTGAGTGGATAGATTGACTTTAAGCCTTGCGAGTTGACAAGATGACTGTAAAAAATGCGGCGGGTTGATAGAATTATTGTCAAAAAATTAGAAAACATTTACACTTTATATTGACCGAGACAATAAAATGAAGTACAATAAATATTAGGTGGGATTATAGCCCTGCACCAGGAGGTGAGAACTTGATAGGATTAGAATATATTTTAAACCGCTATAACCTTCAACATATAGAACTTGCAGAAAAACTTGGCATTAAAAAACAAAATATAAACATGTGGGTGAAAGGGCGACAGAACATTCCAAAGAAATATCTACCGGTTTTAGAAGAACTCTTTGGCATTGACCAGTCTTACTTTGGACGTGAGCTTAGTGAAATTAATCAGTTAGAAATCCAGAAGGAAAAGCTGAAAAGAGATCTGAAGCCTGTAATCAAAAAGCATGAACAGCAGTATTCTTTGGGAGAGATTAATGATCTTGTTGAAGTTCCCATTTACGATAAAGAAGAAATGAATGCCATCGAACGAGATATTGAAAAAGCAAAACTCATATCAAGGTTTAAGGCTGCAATGGATATAGTAGATAATAATCCATACTTGGAGACCTATAAACTCATCGTAGAACTACTTGAAAAAGTACAGCATGAACCTGTTCTACACAAAACGGTTGAAGCATTGGCTCACTATTACGAAGTCTTACCTGATTGGGTAAGTAGCGAACCAGAACAAGAAGGCTTTGAAGGTGAAATATTTGAAGTCTTTGATGATCATAACAATGAGGAAGTGCTACAGGCAGCAGTTGTAAAAGCCATCAATGAGTTGCTGGCCAGTAAGGATACCTTTCTCTCCACTTTACAGGCCAATATCGAGACAGTTTTAAATGAAGAACACGACAAAATTACCAATGATATTGACGTCAAGCTGGAAGAACTGCAAAACGAACTTTTGCGGCTTGCCAATTCCAAAACAGATTATGAGGAAGTGGCGGAAGAGATATACCGTTTGCGGGAGCAGAAGCAAAATGCACTGGTTGAGAATGCAGATCGTGAGGGAAAAAGGCAACGAATCGCTGAAATGACTGATTTCTTGAATGAGCAATCCTGCGAGTTAGAAGAGTATGATGAGCAATTAGTAAGGCGAATTATTGAGAAAGTAACGATATATGAAGATAAGCTCACCGTTGAATTCAAGTCTGGGATTGAGATTGACGAAGAGATATAGAATATTAACCGCCAATTAGGGGCTAGCACCCTTTGGCGGTTAATATTGGATTTTTTTAATTTTAAAGTTGCTTAAAACGACTTGTTGTGTTAAAATATACGCTGATACAAATAAGAATTTAGGAGGAACCGAAACTATGACAGCCTCAATGCGTTTAAGATAAGCTGGCAATAAAAAAAGCAGAATCTATCCCCGATGATAGGCTTTTTTGTTGTGCTTATTTATACGATATTGAGCATTCATTAGTTACGGTGAGGATATAGGTCATTTAACTATACCTTTATTTAACTATGTCTTTATTATGAATGTTTCCATATTGTATGTATGCAGACCAAAAGCCACATTGTGGATTTAGGCCTGCATTTTTTATTGCCTAGAATGCTATTCAAAATAGAAATTCAAGCAAAATAATATGCAGGAGATAATATAAATGGAAAAATACAACAATTGGAAACTTAAGTTTTATACAATATGGGCAGGGCAGGCAGTATCATTAATCACTAGTGCCATCCTGCAAATGGCGATTATTTTTTACCTTACAGAAAAAACAGGATCTGCGATGGTCTTGTCTATGGCTTCACTTGTAGGTTTTTTACCCTATGCGGTCTTTGGACCAGCCATTGGTGTATTAGTGGATCGTCATGATAGGAAGAAGATAATGATTGGTGCTGATTTAATTATCGCAGCAGCTGGGGCCGTGCTAGCTATTGTTGCATTGTATATGGAGTTACCTATCTGGATGGTTATGGTAGTATTGTTCATCCGTAGCATTGGAACAGCTTTTCATACCCCGGCTCTCAATGCGGTTACTCCACTTTTAGTACCAGAAGAACAGCTTACGAAATGTGCAGGCTATAGTCAGTCTTTGCAGTCTATAAGCTATATTGTTAGTCCGGCGGTTGCAGCACTCTTATACTCCGTTTGGGAACTAAATGCTATTATTGCCATCGATGTATTGGGTGCTGTGATTGCATCTATTACGGTAGCAATTGTACGTATTCCTAAGCTGGGTGATCAAGTGCAAAGTTTGAAACCAAATTTCATACGAGAAATGAAAGAAGGAATGGCTGTACTACGGCAAAATAAAGGATTATTTGCTTTATTACTCGTTGGAACATTATATATGTTTGTTTATATGCCCATAAATGCTTTATATCCTTTAATCACTATGGAATATTTTAATGGTACACCGATGCATATTTCTATTACGGAGATTGCTTATGCCTCTGGTATGTTGATAGGGGGTCTATTATTAGGGTTATTTGGGAATTACCAAAAGCGAATCTTATTAATAACGGCATCCATTTTTATGATGGGGATAAGCTTAACCATTTCAGGATTACTTCCCCAAAGTGGATTTTTCATATTTGTAGTCTGCTGTGCAATAATGGGGCTTTCGGTTCCGTTTTACAGCGGTGTGCAAACAGCTCTTTTTCAGGAGAAAATTAAGCCTGAATATTTAGGACGTGTATTTTCTTTAACTGGAAGTATCATGTCTCTTGCTATGCCAATTGGGTTAATTCTTTCTGGATTCTTTGCTGATAGAATCGGTGTAAATCATTGGTTTTTACTATCAGGTATTTTAATTATTTGCATTGCAATAGTTTGCCCAATGATAACTGAGATTAGAAAATTAGATGCAAAATAAAATAAAGGAGTGTGTTCGTATGATATATAATATTATTCAATCAGTGACAGAAAAATTATCCTCTTTGCCTTATATAGAAGGCATTGTATTAGGGGGCTCACGTGCAAGAGGCACCCATACAGAGGATTCTGATATAGATATCGGAATCTATTACAATTCAGAATCATTTGACCTGACAGCGATTAATCAAATTGCTACAGAATTGGATGATGAGAATAGAAACAACCTTGTTGTACCTCCCGGAGCGTGGGGTGATTGGATCAATGGCGGCGGATGGTTAGTTATGAACGGGTATCATGTTGATCTGATTTTACGTGATATAAAACGGGTGGAACAAATAATCAAGGATACGGAGCAAGGAATTGTTACTGCAAATTATCAGACCGGGCATCCCCATGGTTATATAAGTGCTATGTATCGTGGAGAATTGGCTATCAGCAAGATACAATATGCTAAAAATGAAAGCTTATGCGAATTAAAAAATCAGGCGGAAATTTACCCTGGTGCTCTAAAGAAGAGCTTGATAAACTTTTTTTTATTTGAAGCAGAGTTCTCTTTAATGTTTGTAAAAGCAAATGCGGGAGCAGAGGATAAATATTATATTGCAGGCCATGTTTTTCGTATTATTTCATGCTTAAATCAAGTACTATTTGCATGCAATAATGCTTATTGCATTAACGAAAAGAAAGCTATAAAACTGCTTGAAACTTTTGAATATAAACCTAAAAAATATGCCGAAAGGGTAAATCATATTTTTGAAGTACTCGGTCTTTCACTTTTTGAATGCTACGATATGACCGAGAAGCTTTATAAAGAAGTGAAAAAAATTGCAACGGAGATAAATAACTTTTTAAACGAGGGGGAATTCAGATGAAAGAAAACAAATATGATGATAATATATTTTTTCAAAAATACAGTCAAATGAGTCGCTCACAGCAGGGACTAGCCGGTGCAGGAGAATGGGAAACATTGAGAAAGCTGCTGCCGGATTTTAAAGATAAGCGTGTGCTTGATTTAGGATGCGGCTATGGATGGCACTGTATTTATGCGATGGAACACGGAGCGTCTTCTGTTGTAGGTGTTGATATTTCTCATAAAATGCTCGAGGTAGCCAAAGAAAAAACACATTTTCCACAGGTTGAATATAAATGCTGTGCTATAGAAGATGTGGAATTCCCAGAGGAGAGTTTTGATGTAATATTAAGTTCACTTGCGTTTCACTATGTAGCAGATTATGAGATTTTAGTAAAAAAGATATATAGAATACTGAAGTCTGGTGGTAAGCTAGTTTTTACGGTTGAACATCCTGTTTTTACTGCCTATGGAACACAAGACTGGCATTATAACGAAAAAGGAGAAATACTGCATTTTCCGGTGGATAATTATTATTATGAGGGCAAACGGACAGCTGTGTTTTTGGGAGAAAAGGTTACAAAATATCATAGAACACTGACCACATATCTAAATTGTAAATTTTCACATTATTTCGGACTGGTTTAATCACAATAAAACGGATGAAAAAGAACGGAATAATGTAAAAATTATGAGTTGTTGAAAATAAAACGCCAGTCTTTAATCACATAATCACGCTTTATTTCTCCAGAAAAAAAGGGAAGTAACGCCGTCAGGCGTTAAATCCCAGCTTCCGCAGAAGCGGCAAAAACAATCTCTTCATCGATAAGATCGGTTTGCTTTTGAAAGGCGAGAATCAGACATTGGGTAACCAGATTACCGACTAATCGGGGATAACCGCCAGTGGATGACGAAATGGCTTCATAAGCATTCTCGTTGATCAGATTCCGTGAAACACCGGCATGCTTAAACCGGTGTTTGATATAGTCCCGGACCTCATCCGGTGTCAGCGGCGAGAAATGAAACCGGGTCACCAGTCGCTGATCCAGCGACCGGTTCTGGTTTAAGGCCAGGCGGTTGGCCAGCGTTGGTAAACCAGTGAGAATCAGGATAAAAGGATTACGTTTATCCATGTCAAAGTTAAAAATAATGCTCAGATCGTGAAGAAACTGGGCGGTCGCCGACTGCATCTCATCGAGGATAAAGACCGGCGTGATGCGACGCTTATCATAAAGAT
>NZ_MJUY01000015.1:0-56503 GCF_002237635.1 Acetobacterium sp. MES1 | reverse complement strand
TTGACGATTGTGCCCATAAAGGAAAAACGCATGCGTCTTAAACCGCCGTTTGAACTCAATCTTTCTAAAAATGGCGGTAAACATCCTATAAAAAGAGGCTAGCCAATGAGCCTAAAGTTTTGAAAGAATGGACGCATTAATCAAGAGTCTTTAGGGGTCAACAAATCTCTTTGGGGTAACCTTAGGGGTCAACCCTGCAAAGAGTATAAAAAAACAGCCACAAACGGCTGTATTATTCGATTTCTTTATTAATTTCAAATGGCGGAGAGAGAGGGATTCGAACCCGAAAAAATTGTATAAGTGGCTATTAATATGGATAAACTGTTTTAAGTACTCCTCTATTCCATGCCGTTTTATATCAATTATTGCAAATGATTATAAATTGGTTTCAAACAAAAATATGTCAAAAAATATGTCATCGAGCAACAGGATCCCAGGTTCTATTATGCCTGGGATCCATGATCTGTTTATGTAATTTTATTTCCATAACCCCTTTGCCAACTCTTCAATTTCTTTTTTTCTTTGTTCCGTCGCTTTGTGATCAATAATGATTTCTCCATTTTCGATAATGAGCACATCGCCTTCCTTGGCATCTTCCGGAGTTACAATTCTTGGTATCTCCGTCATTGTACGGTCTTCTTTTTCACATACCGTCGCTCGTCCTTCAAATCGATCAATTATTACTCTCATCTCTTCACCTTTTATGGGTTACATTTACTGCATGGCCCTAATCCTTGGGCTATAGCAGCTGACTTCATAATAGCAATTTTACTTTTGCTTAGGTATGAACAACCATCCCGATGATATTTTGTACCTGATGTTGTCTTATACACAGTATAGTCCATTGGTGTTTCAGGTGTTGGTGTAGGAGTTGGTGTCGGTGTTGGTGTTGGTGTCACTGGAACCGGATTCGTTGGATTGACATTAAAAGAAATATTCGTTCCATCTGACGTTGCAACAATCGTACCATTTTGATCTGTTCGGAAAATCTTTTCGCCATTATTTTGAAGTCTGGTTATCGTGCTGGCTGCAGGGTGTCCATAAGTATTTCCAACTCCGACTGATATGATGGCATAGGAGGGTGATGTAGCATCTAAAAATGCTTGTGTCGTTGAAGATGTGCTACCATGATGTCCAACCTTCAAAACATCGACGTTCATATCTCGCCCAGAATTTATCATCGCAGCTTCATTCACCGCTTCTGCGTCACCAGTAAACATAAAGCTGTTATTATTATAGTCAACTTTTAGAACGATTGAGCTAGTGTTTAAGTCCTCTTGGTTCCAATTCCCCTCAATGGGTCCTAAAATTGTACAAGTGGCATCACCAAGCATAAATGAAGATCCCGCTACTGGAGAATTAAACTGCATTCCTTTATTTGCGACAGCTGTCAATAAATCTTGAAATGTTTGAGTTGTGGCCATGGCTTCAGGAAGATAAATCTTACCGATATTAAAGCTATTTACAATATAATCCATTGCCCCTATGTGGTCCTCGTGAGGATGTGTGCAGATCACATAGTCAAGAACAGATACTCCTTGATTAGAAATATAGTTTTTGACAGTATTGGCATCATCGTTGTTGCCGGCATCGATCAACATAGCGTGATCTCCCTGCTGAATCAATATGCTGTCGGCTTGCCCTACATCTATATAACTTACTTTAAGTTTGCCATAAGTTGGGGTGTTTTTGACAAATGGTTTTTCTGTTGATCCTGGTGCAGCGGATCCAGCAGGTACAATAACTATTTTTATACCTTCGAGTCGATAACTAAACCCTGCCGTTCCGGCACTTTCGCCATTTTTCGCCCATCCCATCCAACCGATGTTTTGAGCATGGACCTGGTAGTAGATGTCAAATTTTGAAGCATCAGCCCCGGTAAGCTTAATTTGGATACCTTCA
The DNA here is from genome assembly GCF_002237635.1 of Acetobacterium sp. MES1. Taxonomy (NCBI): domain Bacteria; kingdom Bacillati; phylum Bacillota; class Clostridia; order Eubacteriales; family Eubacteriaceae; genus Acetobacterium; species Acetobacterium sp. MES1. Next base: position 54,601 of record NZ_MJUY01000015.1, on the reverse strand, counting down.
AGACGATATGAAAGACCCTCTGTTCCACTCATAACATCATTGGCCTTCCAACCTCTGGATGTATCTGCTTCCCATCCAATGTTTTCGATGTGTGTCTGATAGGATACTCCCAGATCATAGCCCTGAGTATCCAGTTTGATCTTAATTCCCTCTAATCGATAAGACTTACCCTCGGTACCACTCATTACACCATTGCTTTTATAATCTTGCCAACCAACATTTTGAACGTGGGTGCAATAAGATGCAGTAGGGGTAGAAGCAGCCATAACACTGGCTGGGATCATTCCCACAATAAGCAATAAAGCCAATAACAATACTGAAAACTTTTGAATGCTTTTTTTCACAAATTCGTCCTCCTTCTCAACTTTTACTCTATGATAACGATTGTAACATTGAAGCTAAGTGAAATTCAACGGTAAATAAAAAAAAGACCGGCACTAAGCCGGTAATAAAAATACATCTACTAATAAAAATATTACAATTAAAAATAATAGAAAGATATTCATAACAAAAGCGTATGGATATTTTCGAATGAATTTATGAAACCACTTATTTAATTTCATTTTATCATTGCAAGTGTCTCCATTCCCACATTCAAGACAATTCTCATGATTCTTTGGTGCAAGTGTACTTCCGGATACCCTTCCAGCCGCATAAATCAAAGAATAAATAGTATTGAACATAACAAAACCTACGATCAAAGAAATGATGGCAATATGTATATAATCGCCCTTATCTTTGATGCTAGTCAACGCACCTGAGAACATCGAAAAACCGCCAAAAAATGCCATTGCAACACCAGTGAAAATACTTAAAACAGTTACTGCTTGGATATTTGAATTTTTCCTATCCTCGAGAACTTGATCTTTTAAATTTCTGGTTTCATTTAAAATAGATTTTGCATTCTCCTCGGTATCTTTAATTGAATTGTAGTTTGTCGCTCTAGCTGCTTCTAGCACAGTATAATCACGTAACTTGATAAATTTTTCTACTATTTTCTCACTACATGTTTCGTCTTCATCAAGCAACGTTTCAATTTGAGCTAAACGAAAATCTAAATAATCTAAAGCTCCTTGATCTTCAATGTCTGACAACCATTGATATGTTTGACTGTATAGATTATAATTTCCGTCTTGATAATACCTTTTGAAGTCTTCTTTGTAGCTTCCAATTTTTCTTTCAAATTCTCTATCATTAACTATATGTATTTCACGAAGCAATTTGCTCAACGAATCTCTTTTATTTTTGCTCTTACTTTTATCAGTTTGTTTGTCCAATATTTACCCTTTCTGACGCAATATCAGATATAGGAATTGTATTATTACATCTTGGCAAATAACTATCTTTCCATGCCTTTGTTTCGTGTGTATAATCAACTAATTTCCAAGGATCTATATCTAATGTTATATCAATTATTTCATTGATTAAATACGTGTCACATGGGTCTATGTCTATTGCTTGTTTAAAAATATTGTCATCCAAAGAAATTGGAGTAGATATGTATTTTTTTAGAGCTGAGTACAACTCGTTAATTACTGGTCCATGTCTCCAAGCTTCAAATGCCGCATCAAAAAATACACATCCGGTCTTATTTAAAGAATTCATTTGTACGTAAAAAAGTACCTTTTGCAGTTTAAGATTAGAAATTCCGCTTTCCTTCTTTTCATATTCAGATACAACGTATTTAGCCGTATCAAAAACTGAGTATGCCATTTTTTTACCTACCTTTCAAGACACATTATCAAATGAATTAACATTTTGAGATAATGTCAAAATACATTGCACATATTTACCGTAAACACATGCAATGCTCAATATTTAACAATTTGTTAAGTTTATACCCGTATTCTATACCATATTAACCCTTTTTGACAACTATATTATTGTTAATTCCTTTGATTTTCTTTTGCAATTGTAGTATAATAGCAAAGTTTGTCACAAAAAATAAAAAAACAGCTACCCTTTCGGGCAGCTTGAGTCTTAATAAATGAACACGCCTGTTTCCTGGTTGTATACGCCACCAAGGTCTGACAACTCTAAATGAGCAAATTCCTGTGATGGGTATACCCTAACCGCAATGCCAAATACCTGCCATGCTATCCTGGCAAATTCGATGATGTCCAGTCCTGGACAATAACAGTCTATAGCTTCACCCAACATATGCAGTGAATTCCAAACGCCTTGCCAGTATTTGTTGTTCTCCGGACAGCGGATCCCACACGTTATGACAATCGCCCCGACATAGTCCCGGAGCTGCTGCAGTTTATCAATTAGCTGTTGCGCTATGATCTGTCCATAATTTGTTTCCGGATATCCATTGCAACCGCTTGTCGGATCCCCCTTGATGCATCCACAGGCGAACTCGTACCAACTGAAATTCTTTGAGGCCATTCCTTCAGGCAATGCGACTACCGGTGCCGTTGCTGCTACCGGTGCATTTGTCACTGAGAACAACGCCGTAAAAGTATTGGTCCCAATTATTCCGTCAATTGTCAAGTTTCTATCTTTCTGGAAACTTAATACCCGGTCTGTTGTTTGGGTGCCGGTATCTCCAAGGCGACCATCAATATCGCATACATAACCTAATTCATTTAACCGGGCCTGCACTGACATTAGCTGACCTCTTAGGCACCGTTCCAGATCCAGACCTGATTCTCCGGTTTCAGCCAGGCCATAACCTCTTCTAGCATTATTTCTTGCAGATCTTGTTAAATCGCCGGCTTGTCCATCCGCTTGGATATCTCCATAATTTAAAAGTCTTAGAACTCTTTGCTCTTCTATAATAGAAAATACCTGGACACTTAACGGATCCGCTGGTGTAATCACTTCCTGGGATGGACTAGATGGCTGTGTAACAACGACTTCTACTGATTTCATCGGAAATGGGTTGTCAATGTTCACGTAGTCCTGATAACAGATATTAAGATCAACGTTTCCGGAAATACCTTCAACAGATCCTTTATCTGAATACTGCCAGATGCTGGGTATAAATTCCGGCTGATCCACATCCCATTGAGCCAACCACTTGAACCACTTTCCTTTGTTGATGTCATTAACCTTATTTTCAAACCAATCCAATGACGTATAAACAATGACTTTATACCCGGAATCATGGATCTCTTCACAGAATGCATCAATGATCGGGTTAATGTCGATGTTCCCCTGATACTGCTGATCCTCAACATCATATGCGATTGGATATGCAAAGGTTGATCGTGGATACTTGGACAATATGGTTTTAACAAAATTTGCTTCCATCTTTGCCTCTTCCACGGTTTGAGCATAGGAGTACAAGTATGGCATTGGTGGAATACCATTGGCAACACATGCATCCAAGTTGACCAGAGCTTTTGCATCAAGTTCCCCACCTGATGCATTCCTGGCTTCACCCCATCCGATTCGGACGCCGGAAAACTTTTTGTTTGAGTTTTTTACGAGTGACCATTGAATATCCCCCTGGTGCTGAGAAACGTCAATTCCTTCGATTTGCAGCATTTCGCCACCTCCGCATTTTAATCTTTTTTATAGTTCCCTGTATTTTGAACAGTTTCTGTATTCTGATCAGCTGATGTGTTCTTTTTTTCTTTGACCTGTTGGATGTATTGTTGAACCTCAGCGACTGTGACCAATCCCTGTTTTAATAGTTTTAGCACCTCATCCGCTGTTTGCGCTGATTTCGTGATTGATATATTTTTCCAGATCCCATAACCGATACTGGCAAATACCAGCGCCCACGACACGTACTGAAATAGCTGATCATCTGATACCTCAATCGGATTATGCCCGGTTACTGTAAGAATCGCATTTACAACCGCTAAAAGAATTGTTGCCAGTACCACCCACGTAGAAACGGACACTCCACTTAGAGCATCCGCAATTTTTGTTATTTTTTCTTTCATTTTCTTATTTCTCCTTAATCTGTTTTGAATTTCAGAGCGCATACACGCTCATACAGCTTTTTGCATGTTCCATTTCCACCCATGGCCGTATAAGCATTATAAAGGTGTTCCAGATTCTTCAGATCCTCAACATCGATGCTTTCCTGTTCGATGTAATGTTTACATGCCTGGTATACCCGATCATGGAGTATCGCCAATTGTCCGGCGATCAGAATCTTTTGAGTTTTTTCATACTCATCACACCGCTTATTTAGATCATCATGTGGCTTGATAATTTTTTTTCTTAAGCACTCAATGACCGGTGGCCATATCTTTGCTTTAAATGTTAATAATACGAGAACCCCTCCCACTACCTTTACTGCCAGATCAAACGCCGTTTCCGCTCCCAATTCCACCCTCCTGTGATTCTTTTTCAATGTCGTTTTTTTTAAATAAAAAAACAGCCTATGATAAAGCTGCTACTTCCCGGTTTGCAATTTCAATTTCAACTTCCGCTCTCAGAGTGGTTTTTGTGCCATCGCTCAATTCCCACTCTGTTTCCGGCACTTCTTCAAGTTTTTTTCTTCCTGCCATAACCAACGTGGCATAAGCATTTGTTAATCTTTTTTGTAATGCTGTCATTATAAAAGACCTCCTTCCTGTAATATTTGAATGGTTTGAATTTCAATTTCTGCCATCAGAATTTCTTTTTCATTTGGAATTAGACTATCAAGTATTTTTTGCTGTTCTCTTTCTTCATCGATTATTTTTCTTTTTTCAATAAATACCTCTGATGGCTCAATAAGCACTTCAACAAAACCGTCGACTTCCCATAACCCATCGTCATTTGTTTTTGTATAGCTCATTAATCTTCACACCCCCATAAAGAAAATACCGCTCCTGGCATCATGTAAGTTAGAGAAAATTTAATTCCTTCAACATCATCACCTTGATAATTGTCATAGTAACTGTATCCGTCTAATTTAGAAAAGCAGTATAAATCAGCGTTTTTGCTTGAAGAATACCCTTTATATATGCACTTTGGTCTATAACCTTTATCTCTAATAATTAAAATATCAAACGTCGTGCTTTCTTCTGATCGTCCACCATAATTTGCAATCGGATCTTTGTTCTGTCCCATGAGATTGGTTCCAAGTTTTATATCTCCTGTCCCACTTGCAATAGAATTAAGTGGAATATAAGAGTTATCCGACGTTCTAATGAAAACTTCTTGCTGTACCCCAAAGTGAGAACCTAATGATCCATCATCTTTAGAAAACAACCCAAAATATGAAGCATAGACGTTTGTTGTGCTATAGCTTCTTAACTTTTCCACTTTCAATCTTAGCTTTGAATATTTTTTAGGGAATCTAAATTTGACAGTTCCATCCGAATATGATTTGTGTTCATACGTCTGTATGTGCTCCCACTCTTTCAAATACTCTTTTTCCCATGTTACACTTGGATTCAAGACTGTAGGAGAGTTGATAGCAGCACTGTTTCTTGAAAGAGTCCATCGAAATCTCAATTTGTCATCGGCTGAAACATCTGACAAATCCGTTTTTTCTGTTAACCCTGTTTTTAAAACAGTACCCTCATTTTCAAAACCCACTTTAAAGTTGGAAATATTATAGCAAGAATAACTTGAATTGTTGGGCATATTCAATCTAAAATATTTATACGATTTAGAACAATTAATATTAAATGCTAATTTTTGACTAGCGCCCCACAGTTCCTTATTTTGCACATCTAACACAGTCCAACTTACCGCATCATCACTTCCCAACAAAGTCCAAAATGACGGAAAGTAATTTCCAGAGGTGTTTACTTGTATCTCGTACATTGTTGGAGTTATAGGTGTAGTAAATGAATACTGTAACCATGCTGGCCCGTTGCCGCTAGATTGCCAGTATGAATTGGGATCATTGTCAAACGCCTTATATGCTTGTACGTTCGTTCCGGCATCTGAACTTGCTGACGCAACCCCGCTCGGTAATGTATTTGAGGTCATTATTGGGATTGAACTTTTTACCGTTTCATAATCGTCCATCTTTAACAAATCGCAAACGATACTTGCACCGGTTGCATCAATCTTTGCAAATTTCAAATTGCCCCATTTTTTTACATTAGGTCTGTTAACATCAACCGATCCTTTGCCTGTTAATGGTTGATATCCATATCCCATTCTGATATAAGGGATTCCATAGCTGTTGTAAGTATAAGTAACTGTATTATTAGAAGTTGCAGTATAATATGAATAACCAGACATGCTGGAATACTGCCCCTTTATCGTCCAGGCACTGTTATTTAATGCATATAATCGAATACTTAGATAATCCTGGCTTCCTCTATCCACTGGTTCATTAAATGTGAATCGTGTCATTTGACCAGCCGTAATATCAGCGAATTGTTTTATACTTCTGGCAATAACTTTTTGTTTTGTAAAATCATATATTTCACAGACAAATGCGCCGGTACCTTTTGTTGTGATGAAAACTTCAACCCAGTTAACAAACCTCGTTCCAACATTGAAACTGTTTGTCCCTGAGAATAAAAACAACATCGTTGTAGCTGATAGCGTGCTTCCTTCACCTAGATATTCTTTAATGCCTGTTGGCTCATTGATTAATTTCAAAGATCCGTCTAAAACTTCACATCCCTTGAAAATTGCATCATCCCAACCAGCGTTAACAGAATATCGTCCATAATCCTCTGGAAATGGGATGATCAGGTTTCCGTCTGTATCGATACTGTCTGTCTTAACGTGACCTAGTACATTTTCCGCTGCTTTTATTATTACGTGATCTGCTATATTGTCTACATTCTGTTCAATCGCCAATTCAGCTTCGGTCATCCGTGTTGTCAAAGTATTGATCATGTTCAATAAATTACCAGCTGTATTTTCGTCCAGAATATCCTGTAAATTAGCAAACCAAGCATTGAAACTACTCTGGAATGCTGAAAGCATCGATGCAATATCGGTTGTTGCGTCGTCAATCGTCTCAGCATACCAAGCCTGAAATTGGTTAAAAATTGTTGTTGTATCTACTTGATCGATCACACCATGCACAATCCCACAATAAGTACTGTTAAGGCGTAGATCTGTAATATTGGCCTGGGAAATACTCACAGCCCCGTTTGCAACATAGATATCCGCAATACCCAACTCCCACATATCTGCATCACGCTGCAGGCTTGGAGCTGTTGGCGTACTAGCAAACGTTCCTTTTTTCACATAAGCCTTAATTTCCCGGTTTAACACCGTGTACCGTATTACAATCCGATCAATCCGTTTTAAAACACCATCTGCTGTTTCAATGCTTAAACTTTTGTCACTATCATTTATATACTTGTACCCATTAATATAGGCATTCCCAGGCTTCAGCGTTACGGTCATGTCATTATTAGCCAATACTTGACACTGGGTTGATGGATTCGGGTAGATCCCATTACTTATAAAATCGGCAAAATACTCAGCAAAAAAGCTTGTAAAATACTTTCTGTCCCCGTTTACTGATGGGAAAATCCCACTCTGTTCTGCCATTTGATCACCCCTTTCTTAATTGTTTAATTTTATCAATCAGCGTCGGCGCTTCATCCCCGAAAACAACATTTATTTTTTCGCCGGCTTCCTCATAGACCTCTTCTATTTCTTCGATCCTGGTATCCAGCTTAACGCCCCATTTTTTATTGATGTTTGTCACGATATCCCCCAGATCATAATCCTCTTTGTATTTCCTGTTGGCGTTAACGTCAATGGAGCTGTCAAACACGCAGATCTTTTTATTCTGGGTGAGAACTTCACTTCCCTTGCCCTGAAGCAGCGCCTGGTATTCTGCATCAGTCAAGGTGACGCTATCCACAACATTGCTCAGGCTCTTCTGATCCGAAAACACTTCGAACCGATCCAGACCTGCTGCGCTGCCAACCGTTGTCAGTTTTCTGTCGGCACCTTCTCCGATGCCGCCAACCAGACAAACATTCCGGAAACTGCTGTCACTTTCGGTAAACTCCTGCTTTTCGACGTTGTTATAGTCTTTACTGAAAATGCATCGGGGATTGTCACTCTGGCCAGCGGTCCGATCCAGCCCTTTATAGGTCTCAAACTGCATTGACTTGGTTGATCCGTCGTATCGGACACGAAACCCGATATCTGACAGATTGCTCAGGTTTTCAAGTTCATCCGTCAAATTTGCATAGGATGTCTGATAATCGGCGGTTTCGGTGTAGCTCATCAGCGTTCCCAGGGATAACCCCGGGATGATTCTACCTGAATCTATCGGACTGATTGCGTTTTTTGTGACTAACGTCCGCATGGCTACTTCCACCAGTCCATTTATGACTTCCATCCCCCAGATGATCCGCCGATTCAAATACCCGGTCAGGAAGTCACCTTTGACTACAAGCAACTCTTTACCCTCATCGTTCTCCTGCAGGTTTCGATATTTAATAAACCCTGCTTCCGGATCCCCGGGCTTGATGATGACATTTCCCCGCTGCAGCTTCTCAATGTTCTGCGACGTTGCCGGGCAATGGATCTCAAATTCTCCGGTTTTTCGGTACCGGCGCACCCAGCGTAATGATGTCCGGTTGTTTACGGTACCCAGTTTATTAAAGCTTCTGTCTGCTACATAAAGATCCATACTCTATACCCCCAGATATTTATTTTGGCGGTAGATATTTACTACCAGATTATCCAGGCCGGTTTCCGCATCGTACCGGAAAAGGTTGTCGCCCTGGTAAAGCTTCAGGAATGTCATATCTTCATCGATGTAGTTAAATGCATTGGACGTCACCCCGTTCAGCTCCATTTCCACATCCTCTTCAGCGAAATGTGTATTCACCCGAATGATCTCGCCGGCCACCATGGTTTTATTGATTTTCACAAATTCCTGGGTATTGACGTTTCGGAGTGAAGGATTTGTCAGAGTGGCCAAAGCCCGGAATTCAATGATCATTCCGGCCTCTCCATCGCCATCGTTGGGACAATTGACAATCAAACTCGGTTCCCGGTGACCCATGATGATGCCATCCTCTGGGATCTGCAGACCGTTTAGGATGTCGAATTCAAAGTCGCCTACCCAGAGTGCTATTTCCTCTTTTGTCTGGTTCATATCCATCCAATACGGGTTATTTGCGATTAAAGATATAATGCATTCCCCTCTTCGATCGCTCTTGTTTACTATAAACGGAACCTTTGCGGGTACACATTTAATTTCCAGATCTTTTTCACCATTATTATGAATAAGTGATCCCATTCCAAATTTCGGATTAAAAACTCTCCTTAATTTTGATTTAAGCTGATCGAATTCACTTTTTTCACTACCTCTAACTGATATTTTTAAAGAAATATCGCTATCATCCAATGAATTGCTTAAAAATGTATTCCCGTCTTGACCAGATCCTTTGTTTGTGTGATTAACAACTCCGGTATTCTGAGAAAATTCCTTTAACCAAAAAGGAGCTGAGTCTGTGAAAATCAACTCTTCTCCCTGGCTGTTTATGTATTTTAATGTTTTCAGTTATCTCAACTCCTCTACGCCATCATTAAGGCCCACTCCTGAAGCCCACGTTTGGCAAATCGGGCAGACTCTGACGGGCTCAGTTCTTTAGGGCTATAGTTATTTTGCGTGAATTCTACCTTTGTACCCTGTGACCAGACCGGACCACCACTGTTTACATATGGGTTTTGATCTGCTGGAATAATTGCTTCTCCTTTATGGATCATGGCAATCATATCTTCAGGAACGTACCTGGATCCCACATCAAAGCTGGCACCTGACCATAGCTGCATTGGATCGACCAGTTGGCCATTAATCAATAACCCAAAATGAAGATGAGCCCCATAAGATGCACCGGTATTTCCGACTGTTCCGATAATTTGTCCAAGGCTTACCGCTTGCCCTGCTTCAACTGCAATACTATCTAAGTGAGAATATGCTGCTGCGATCCCGTTTCCAAAATCAATAACAACCTGGTTTCCATATCCGCCATTATAACCAGCCGATGAAACCACCCCATTTTGAATTGAATAAAGCGGTGATCCGGCTCCTACTGTATCATTAAAATCGAGCCCTTCATGATATTGACTTCCTACTGATCCCGCTCTGTCTCCAAAGTCTTCATCCCAGGCAAAATTTTCATCAGAAACGCTTGTTCCTGTCGGTGATCCCCAGAACATTCCATTTAGTCCGACTGATCCAGCACCCAGATTAATGCCAATCTTTGAGAGAAAATCCATTGCTGAACTACCCAACGTTGCCATGATACTTCCAACATTAAGCGCACCATTGGAAAATGCTGTTTTAATCTGATCCACAATGTTATTCACAAATGACATCAGGCTGTCACCTGAAAGACCTTTGATTAATCCCTGAATCATAAACTGACCGATGTCTCTTAATACTGTTGAAGGAGAAGCGATCCCAAAACCATCTTTGAATTTTTGAATGACATCTGTAACGAGGGTTGAAACGCCAGTATAAACCTCATTTATCTTAAGTGCTATCCCCGCCGCCATTTCAGTCATCATTCCGCTGCCAATTCCTTTTAAGTACTCAGGTAAATTCTTGACCGCAGTTTCAATTGTTCCTTTTATGCCATCCCATTTGGTTTCAGTATCGGTTTTGATAGCATCCCATTTCGACTGTAAATCAGTGAAAATACTCCCTGCTTTTTCAATGGTGTTTGTATAAATTTCACCAATTTTTGTTTTCAGATCTTCCCTGATTGCGCTCCATTTGGTTGATGAATCAGTCTTTGCTTCCTCCCATTTTTCAGCAACCTTTGTGGCCGTATCGGTTACCTTGGTTGTTATATCCTTCTTAATATCATCCCATTTACTGGCCAAATCTGTTTTAATGTCATCCCACTTTTTCTGGGAATCTGTTTTTGCTTCCTGCCATTTATCGGCAACCTGCTTGGCCGTATCTGTCACCTTGGTTGTTACATCCTGCTTGATCTCATTCCACTTGGTGGCCAGATCCTGCTTAATGTCATTCCACTTCTGCTGGGAGTCTGTTTTTGCTTCCTGCCATTTATCGGCAACCTGCTTGGCCGTATCTGTTACCTTGGTTGTCACATCCTGCTTGATCTCATTCCACTTGGTGGCCAGATCCTGCTTAATGGCTTCCCATTTTGCTTGGGTGTCTTCTTTAGCTTCATTCCACTTCTGGGCCATCCCGGTTGCTGTTTCTGTCAATTTCCCGATCGTATTATCATAAATACTCTGTAATGTTGTTTGCAAAAATGAAGTAATGGCATTCCACGCCTCGGTTGTTGATGTTTGAATATTTGTCCAGGATTCTTGAATCTTTGCAATGAGTTCCCCGAAAATCAGGAAAAATACATTCTTCAGACCTTCCAGTCCATTTCCAAGAAAATCAATGAAGCTCTGTCCAGCTGACTGAGCAAAAGTCCAAGCTGCAGCCCAATCACCATTGAATAAAGCAAATACAGCTCCTACCAGGTTCCCGATAAAAGCCAGTAAATTACCTAACCCTTCGATGAATGGCGCAATAGCAACAATCACATTGGCAAACCCATTGATAAAGTTGTTGAAAAAATCTTTTACAATTGGCACAACATACGTTCCCAGAAAATCACCGATCTGCTGTAGAATTGGTGTCACATCTGAAGAAAATCCCTGAAATGATGCCAACGCCGGACCCATGGCTTCACTGATCCGGGCAAACGCATCTTGAATCGTAACTTTAATTGATTCAAAAGCTGAACCCACTGAATCACGAAAGATTTCTGAATTCTGCCAGGCGCCGGCAATGACGGCTCCAATGGCTGCTACTGCTGCCACTGCTATGCCCACCGGCCCGGTTAACGCCGTAAATGCGGCTGATAATCCCCCGGTCGCTCCGGCTGCGCCACTCATTCCTCCAATTAATCCGGATGAACCCACTAAACCTAAGATATTTGATAATCCCCCGGCGATTCCACCGAATAACATCAGTAATGGTCCCATGGCTACCGTTAAACCTGCAGCTCCACCGACTATTCCCTGTAATGGTCCAGGTAAATTGCTGAATTTTAAAATTAGATCAGCTATTCCCTCTGCAAAACCAGCAATGGCCGGAACAATCTGATCCTGGATCACAGGCATGAGTTCCTGCAATTTAGGAAGTAATTCCGCAAACGCTTTAGCAAAACCAGCAGAGATTGCCATTTTCACAGCATCCATGGAGTCGCCAAAGGCGTCCATGGCCGAAATGTCTTCGTTGCTTAATACTGCTCCAACTTTTCTGGCCTCTTCTGTCAATCGTGCCATCTCATCGGATCCAGCTTTGATCATTGGGTTTAATTCCATTGCAGACTTACCGAAGATACTCATGGCCAATGCATCCCGCTCTGTTTCGTTACCTACTCCATTAAGCGCTGAAAAAGCCTCGTTCATGACATCTTTGGCATCTCTGAGATTCCCGTTGCTATCGGTTACTGATATTCCCAGAGTAGAAAACGCCTCTGCCTGGGTTCCCGTACCATCAATGGCCGCCGCCATGGATTTAGTCAGCTTTGCCTGGGCACCGGCAATGGTATCCAGACTCACCCCAAGATTATTCCCGGCATATTGCAGCTCCTGTAATCTTTCAGCTGAGATCCCGGTCACATCGGACATTTTCTGAATTCCGTCTGCATTATCAATGGCCTTTGATGCCAGCAAACCCAACCCGGTTACCGCTGCTGCTATCGGAACGGTTATCCCAGCTGTCAGGCTCCCACCCAAATCTTTCATTTTAGTGGAAGCATTCCCCAGATTGTCTGCCAACTCATTGATTTTGAATGAACTGACCTCTTTATTGACATCCTTTAATGCTTTTTCAGTCTGATTGAGTTTGTCTTTATTGTCTTCTAGCTTTTTATTAGCAGCGTTGATTTTTGTGATATTTGAATCAATGGCACTGTCATTATTTTTCTGCTGTTTCTCAAGTTTTCCCAGATCATCGGCCAGCTTTTTAGCTTCATCACTATTTTTGCCATATTGGGCCTTTGCTGCTTCCCATTTTTCGGTTGTTTCAGCAATTTTTGTGGTCAACTCTGACTGTTTGGTTTTTAGTTTTTCCTGTTTTTCTGCCAGTGTATCAATATAACTCTTTTGAGTCTGAACAGCCTCCGAAGCAATTTTCACTTTATCGGCTAATAATGACTGCTGATCTTTCAGCCCTTTGAATTTGTCATCTGCTAATGCGGCTGCCGACGCTGAAGCTTTCATTGCTGAATCCAGCGTCTTCATTTCGTCATTCATCTGTTTAGTTGCTTTTTGAAATTCTGAAATATCAGCTCCAACTCTTAGGGTTGCGCTTGCCATTAGTCATCACCTCCGTTTTTAATTTTGAAAATCAATGCTTCATAAATATCAATGTAATCGCCATTCCAGGCCTCAAAAAAAGAGCAGTTTAATTGCTCAACCGCAAAATAAACGACCTGGTATATCTCATATAACAGGTCTTCTCTGTGATCATCCTCTTTAATGAGGCCTTTTTCTTTAAGGGCCTGCTTCATTGGGCTGTATTCTTTTTCGGCACCAATGAATTTTCCCAGTTCATCCTGCTTTTCTCTGAATTTTTTCAAACAATAAGAAAAAAACCGCTCATTCATGATCACATCAACGGCGGTTTTCTCTTTGTAAAATTCTGGTATTTGATTGTCTTCTATGAATTGTTTGAGATTTTTTGCGCTAAAGCATCCGCGCTTTTTTGAAAAAAATCCTGGTACATTTTGTTGATCCGGTCAGCAGCTCCCTTTTCAATGTCAAACTGGACTTCTCTGACAAAAGCTACTAAATCCAAAATATCACCGTTTTCTTCAATCTCCTCAACCGATAATTCCCCATTGAATAAATTAGAGACCACCATGAATACCTCATCCAACGCTTCATCGGTATAATTGTTATTCCCGAAAAGATCCATATCACCGACTTTATTCAGCATATCTCTGAACCGTTTGTATTTTTTCGGCGGTAATTTTTTCAGCGTGTACTCTTTATCATTGACTGTTAGTATTACATTCATACTCAATCACCTACGCCGCAAAGGTTGGTTCCTGGACAGCAGCAAACCAATCATCCAAGGCGGCCAGTGCGTTTGTATCCGTTACGGTTAATGCCTCTTCACTAACCGTTGTACTGATTAGATTTTTGCTCTTTCCATCAATGACTGTTGGTTTACGCCGTTGATAGAATTTGCCTTTAATGGATTTTGTTTTTGTCGGTGTCTTTTCTCCCTTGGTTTCGTATTCGTCACCTTCTGAATTTGAGAATTTACCGCAGTAATACCAGGTTACTTCCATCTTTCCGTTGGCTCTTTCCGATGCAAAGCCAAGAGCCACTTCTTTAGACTCATCCTGAGCCGTTTTAATTAAATAGCCCTCTTTGTTGATATGTCCAAACAGTAATGCCTGTTCTGATGGCGACAACGCATTAAACTCAAAGTTCATCTCTGTGCTGGTGTAATCATTGATAACCTCTTCCAGCATATTTTCTGAATACAGATCTTCACTGGCATAATTATCGGTTACTTTCCCCTTAATGGCTCCGGATACGAATACCGGTGTTCCAACCGTGTAGGTTGAATCATCGTTTTTTGTTACCTCTGCAACATGAACATTGTATAAAAATCTCGATCTTGATTTCATAGTTCTTCATTTTCCTCCAAATAATAAAAATTTAATTGTATGTGGAAATACTCGATTTCCTGAATGAATTCGTTGGCATTACCCTTCCAGTCAAACCCTGCAGCAATCAATTTACTTTTAATTTCATCTTTATAATGATGAACATCGGTTTCTACCTTCCCTAATATATGAAGTTCCAGATCATGGCCGGTACCTTCCACAGATCCATCAGAGTAAAACTCCGGGTACTCCGCAACCTCATTGAATACCACATAGGTTACATCCAGATCCTTCTGGTATGTGCTCTGATAGACGTTTTCCAAACTTTGCAGGGCTTCATAGACTAAATCACTGATTATCACTGCCAAACACCTCTTCCAGTTTCTTTGAATATTCTGCTAATCCTATTTCATTTATAAAGGTCGCAACCTCTTTGTTTGCCTTATTAAAAAGCCCTAATTTTGGTATCCTTGGCACTTTTCGATTGTAATTATACGGTGTTGTATGCTCATCAACACCTTCTTCAAAGAATTTCGCATAGAAGTTTTCTTCATTGTCCGATGGGCGCCAACCAATAAAGCCAAATGTCTGGCCATTGGTCGACTTTACATTGTCAATTGGTATCTGATCAACGGCATGATCGCTTGGTGCCTTTCTTGGTTTCCCACTTCTTTGGGGTCCAGATTTTTCCAGGTCCATCGACTTTGGCATGCTGCGTTTAATGATTTCTGCTCCTTGTTCCTGGCCAGCTCGAATTATTTTTTTATTCAGCTTTTTTAATTCAGCTTCTGATGTTTCTTCCAATAATTTTTTTTGGACATCTGCAAACCCTTCGAAGTCCATAAATATACTGCTTGCCACTATTTCACCGCCTCACATCTGATTTCGATATATTGTTTATCGTTTTTGGCAAAGTCAATGTCATAGATACGATATTTACAATCTTTGAACAGCACATGATAGCCCTTGAAATTCCAGAGATCTTCCATTTTCTTACAATACCGAACCTTAAAAATGATGGTATTCGTCAATTTTGCATTGATGCTGTTATAGAGTTCTGCACCCTTAAGGCTGATTGGCTCTGCCCAGCACTCCCGAAATAAAACAGGAGGCGCATCAACCGGTCTCCCGTTGATACGTCCTCCATCCACTTCCTTCATAATCTTAATTTTTACGTTTCCCATTGTGCACTCTCCAAATTCTCAAAGATGGTTGTCACGATGATTGATTGCTTGGTTCGATCTGTCACCGTTGTGGATCGTTCATCATACATATCTTTGATTATTTTCTTTTGCACCAGAATTGCAATTTTTTCATAGGCTGGTAAGCTTTTATAAGCCGTTCCCACCGCTTTATCAATGTAAAAATCAGATACATCAATCAGATCACTGATGTAGTTATCATCATCCTCATAATCAATCCGGAGGTAGTCTTTAACCTCCTGGAGGGTTATCTTTCCACTTGCTAAGTCCATTCATTATCCCCTCATCCTTTTAGGCTGGTTTCGTGAATTCAATTTTCTTACAAGCCCGGTCATCCAGTTTTTGAACATCAAAACGCTCTAATACCCGGATTGCTGTCTGGTTGTAATTAAACAACACTTCTTTAGATGAGCCAATTTCATAGCCTTTACGGTCGAAGAATTTAACCAGTGCCCATAAGTTTGTGACATAGAAAATCATATCACCTGGCGTGGTTGGTGCGACATCGGCATCATCCATCACGATGATTGGTCTTCCATTGAATACATCTGTCCCGTCTGGCAGCGTTGTGATCAAGTTCAGCGGTCTTAATTCCCCATCCTTCAGACCTTTTAAATACACGTATCCGGACAGATTGGTGATGGTCACTAAGCCCGATCTTAACGATGGCAGCACGCCATTCATGGCAGCTTCCACATCTTCATAGCTGGTGGCTCCGGACACTGCGTCAGCATTGGCTGTAATGATGGCCAGTATTTCATCATTTTCTGTCAGAACCGATGCTTCCGCAAATTCAGGCGTGATAACATTTTGAATTAATCCAACCACTTCATCATCGGTTAAGCTGTTCTCGACTGGGATGATTTTCCCGTAATCGTCGATGGAGTAATTAATATCTTCGGTGACCTTTGATCCTTCAGGAATTGCCGAACCCGATACCAGTTTAGATAGTTTATTCGTCCCGATCGTCGCAAAAGGCATTTTTCCCGTTTTCCCGGTAATAGGAATAACATGGCAGTATTTTTTCAGGGATGGGAACCCTTTTCTCAATAACTGCAGCTGGTTAACAAATTCCTCCGGAAGGATAGCACCATTATCGGCCACCGTGACTAAGGCTCTTTCTTCTGGGGTAATATCTCTTTTTAGAATTACTTTTGCGATTGCTCGGTATTCTTCACTGGAAGCGCCCGTTTCTCTGTTCTGTGCAACCAGCACCAGCTTTTCCCGTTCTTTTTCCCGTTTTTCTGATTCATCTGCAATCTTAATCAGTTCATTGATGGTTTCAATTTCGTTAGAGATGCTTCTGATCTGAGCATTGATGCTTCTTAATTCTTCTGCACTGTCAACACCATCCGCTCTTTGTGCCAATGCGGTTTTTTCAGCGTTTTTTGCGTTCAATAATGCCAATAATTTGTCTTTCATTCTACTCTCCTAAATATTTAATAAAATTTGTGTTCTCAGTTTTTCAATTTCCAATGCCTGATTGCTCTCAGGCGTTTTCTGATTTTCCCGTTGTTCTTTAATTTCTTCAAAACTTCTGCAGTTTATCTCACTGCTGTCATAGGCCGGGAAGGTACACGGGCTTACTTCAATGAGATCGGCCCGGGTGATGGTTCGTTTGTCAATCTTCTTGCCTTCATAATCAATGACGCTCCACTTTTCTTCTTTGGTTATGAATCCAAAGCTGGATCCATCCACATCACCCCGTTGAACACTTTCATAGGCATCATTTCCCCAGGTGTTGCCCGGCAAATCCACATCATAATTCAGGCCTTCCGGATCCTTGTTAAATCGGAGGGTCTGGCTCCGGGTAGATCCTAATGGGCATGATGTCTGGTGATTCCATAATGCTTTGACAACTCTTGACTGGATTGATTCGTCAAAAGCGCCCTGGGCAAATTCTTCCAGAAATTCATCGCCCCACCAATCAATAATTTTTGTTGGTGAGTTGTAACGGAGGGCGTAACCACCAATGGTTTTTCTGTCCTCTTCCTCTGTTTTGGCCCGGATCTCAATTCCATTGGTATTTCTTATTTCTTTCACTGGTCCATCACTTCTTTTTCTTGTCACTTTTTAACCTCCTTCCCATCATTCTTTCCAAGGTCTTTTAATTTCATGACCCCTGAATTAACCACTAACTCATCCGCTCCCTCTTTTGCCATTTGCTGGGTCATTAATCGGGCTTCATTGGGTGTATAAATTCCTGATGTTACATATTTTGTCAGAATATCTGCCTGCACCTGAGCGGTGGTTCGCAGCATGACACTGGTATTGAATCGGCATTTCATTCCCTTTTGCCGTTGGTCCGGCCTTAACAGCTTCCAGTCAATCTCCTGTTCAATGGATTCAAATAAAATAAGCAGCGTATCTACTAAAAAAGATAACTGCTGCTGCTCTAAACTATTATTATTGGTATCCTTCAGGTCATTTAACTGAAACATCTTGATCCCAAAGCTGGAAGCAATCTGACTGATTGACATTCGCCGGATCTGTTCAAATTGGGCATCGGCTAAAGATAGATTCAATGTGCTGACGTTGTACCCGGCCGGCACCGTGAAAATACGGCCATTGTTTGAATAAAGCCGGTCAAATTTTGCCTGAATATTTTTCAAATCCAGTTCTTTTCGTGTATCCGATGTTAATTGAACAACTGCCTTGTTTGTTAACCCGTTATTATACAGATCATTTAGATATTTCTGACTCTTTATTCCGGTGTCAATGGTGCTGGACATCATGACCCGATTCGCTTTACTGTTTATGCCATTACTCGAAAATGATTTTAAATGAATAATCTCATCATAGAAGCAGCACTCAATGTTTGAATTCCCTGTTTGGGTATACTCCACCAGGATCCGGTTCTTCAACTTCGAACTGATTAATCCAGCATCGTCAATAATCAGTCGATGCAGTTCAATTGGCCATAGGTTTAAAACATTTCCTTTGGCGTCTTTTTCAATGTAAGCACAGCCATTTCCCAGATGATGCCGGTTAACTTCCAATGCTTTCCAAAAATCGATTGCCGTCATATATGGGTTTGGTCGCAGGACCAGCTTTTCATAAAGACTCTCATTTTTTAATCGCAGATTTCCGTTTTCGGTTTCCTGGACTAAATAGCACGGGATCTTTGCAATGGATTCACTCATAATTTTAATACAGGTGAAATAGGTTGCTTCTTTTAAAGCGCCGTCACTGACATAACCCTCTGCATCAATACCAAAGGCTTTAAGCATGGCCAGTTCGATATCTGAATAGCTTGGTACCGTCGCCGTTTCTTCTCTTTTTTCAAAGAATTTACTGATCACATTTAGTCACCCCCTCCCTTCCTTACGATGCTGATTCCATACAGCAACAAAAAAACACCCAACAGATAGCAACCTGCATAGGTATTAATGACAAACGTGGTACCGATAAAGATGATACAAGCCAGAATCACAAGTATTTCTGCAATAATATATTTTTTTAACGTCATCACATCCTTTCCAATTGTTCCAATGCGCCGACCATATCATAATGACTGATCTTATTTGCATCAATGGCCAAACATAAACCCATGAGCATACCAATGATGCCATCTATTTTAAATCGGCTCTTACGCTTTGAATATTTCACATTCATGGCATCATCAAACACGGCCACACAGTTTTTGGCCATGGTCCGGAAACAATCATTCTCTGCAATGATAATCCGTTCGTCAATGAGCAAACATTCAAAATCATTAATGATTGGTGTCATGGTCTGCATGCCCTGGCCCATGGGCACGATGTCCCATTTTTCTTCCAGCCGGTTTAAGATGGTTGGGGATCCCCAGCGATCAAAACCGGATTCCTGAAACTCAAAATCCTCTGCAAGGGTGTAAACATAATCCAGGAGCAATTCAAAATTTATGTATTTTCCAGCTAAAGCAATTAGTTCGCCATCTTTAATCCACTTTGAATAAGGGTTTTTATCCTCTTCTTCCCGCTTGATCACCGTATCTTTCGGCGTAAACAGGTGTGGCCAGATAATAAATTTATCCATCAGCTCATCATAGAACACCTGAACAAAGGCTGTAATATCTCTGGATGAGGATAAATCCAATCCATTCCAGCATGGCAGTCCTTTTAATGAATCGTATGATATATCTTTTGTGCACAGGTCCCAGAGATCCATGTTAATGGCTCCCTTTTCGCCATCCAACACGACATGCTGGTTTAAGAACATCCTCCGGAACATATTTTCCTGCAATGGCATCTGCTTTGCTTTTCGGGCCATTACCTCAATATCTTTTCGGCTCCTGAAAATATCAATCCCTGGGTTTGCTTTTTCCCATTGCTTCTGATCCTCTAAGTCACAGCCCTTATCTGCTTCATAAATCCTATAATAGAAGGTTGGATCATCATCATTTTCAAGCTCAATCTTTTTACACCGGGAATAAAGCTGCTGTTCCAGGTTTGTTTCATCTTCTCCGGAGCTGGCAGTTGTTATGGTGATAAGAAGCGGATCATCCCAGGCACCCTGGCCGGTTCCCAGCTTCCCATACATCCGGTCGTTTTTACTCTCATGGATTTCATCCAGGCATGCCACATAATCAGAGTATGAATCTGCTCCGGTGGCATCACTGGAAAGCACCATGAGCTTATTCCGGTTATCTTTCCGGATCACCAATCTTTTTGATTCTACAAATCGACAATATTTTTTCAGGGTTCGATTCGTTTTAATGAAATAGCAAACCGTATCAAATAACTCACCGGCCTGTTTAACATCATTAGCTGTTAATATAAAAATAGCCCCCCTAATTTTAGGTTGGCAAAAGAATAAATATGTAATGATGATGGCAATGATAAAGGACTTCCCGTTTTTTCTGGCCATGTTTATATGAACTTCACGGTGTTTTCTTCTGTTGTTTTCCCGGTCTTTTACACAGAGAATTTCTGTGATGATCTCAAATTGAAACCCAATTATTTCAAATCGTGATGTGATCCCTTTATCATTTTTCAGCTTACCGATGAATCGCCAAATGTTCTCTGCTTCATCCTCGTCAAAGTAATAATCGTCATTGTTCCATTTCAGTTTGAGCTCTTTTATTTTTTCGATAACCCATTTCTTAAGTGCCATCGCTAATCATTTCTTCGAGCTCTTCATCAAACTCTTCTGTTTTTTCATAGATTTTATGACGATTCATACGAGATCTTGAAGCCGGTGTCAGGCCTAATTCTTTAGCGGTGGCCAAAAGCCGCTCCTGGGCTTTGTTCCCGATCGCTACTTCCGGACGTTGCTGAATGTAGCCGTTTGGTGTTTCAAATGTCAGGCCTTTAGAATCTAAGATTTCCTCACACTTAAGCCATTTCGCATAATTCACGCAATAGGTTTCCAGGGTCTTAAAATCTTTTTCTTCGAGCTCTTTTTCTTCTTCAATTATTAATTTTAAAACTCTGCGCCATTCTTTTTTGGCCTGATCGTTCATCCAACTTGGAGCAGTTTTCTTCACGCAGACCCCCCCCTACCCTAAAATTTTACATTTTCGTTCCTCCCGAGTTTGTATACGCGACCGTCAGAGGGTTTCAAAAGTTTTTTGTACCCCCACCCTGTAGTCCATGAAAAATTTAATTTTCATTTCAAATAAAATGTCCTGCATTTGTTTTTTATTGCCCTTGCCATATTCATTGTGAATATATTGATGGCTCTTTTCTGTTAAAGGAATAAGATTGTTTGAATCATATCTTTTTGACCAGTCTTCTTTGATTGGCACGATATGGTGCACCGTAGCAGCTTCAACGATCATACCGGTCGTATAGTATTCAAAGATATCAATGCCAAAGTAATAGGACATGGAACCATCCCGGGTGTTCACCCATGCTTGCCCACGGTAGAAGTCCTGCTCTTTATGATCATTCCTGTTCCGCTTGTACTCACGATCACGTGAAGCTTTATGATCTCTGGTCTGCTTCTGGTGTTTGTCACAGTACTTCACATCTTCATCCAGCAGCACCCGGCATCCGGTATAGCTGCAGTATTTCTTTATTGGCATATCCTATTCCATTCTATAAAAGAAAAAGCAACGGTTGCCCGCTGCTCTTCTTCTGCCTGCTTCTCTTTGAAAGGAGGTAACTCATTGAAGTTATTGCACGGTAATAGTATATCTCTTATATTATGAGCACACAATGGCATCAATTGTGCGCTCATTGTGCATTTGTCAAGTGCTCAGGTAAACAGTTCGGTGATGGCTTCATCACTGAATAGAATGATCTTTAACTCATTCACCAGCCGGCTTTTATTCCTGGTTATCGTTGATATATCTTTGCCGAACATCTCAGCAATCTGTTCATGTGTTTTGATCTCAAAATACTTTGCCGGGATGATTTCATAATAAGGATCATCATTGAGCTTACCCAATGCATCATCGATCAGTTTGACTGATCGCTTTGTTCTTTCCAGTGACAGCTCATATGCGTCGTGCTTCTCTTTGATAATCTCCTCAATATCCTTAGACCCTTGGGGCTGCTTTGAATACCGGACAATGTCTGCACTCTTACCTTTGGGGAAGAAACTGGACTCACAGGATAGGACCTCTTCCCGCTCCTTTATAATTTGTTTAAACTTCGGATAATTATAAAGGAGCGATTCTGTTTTCTTAAAGGTTGATCGCTTATTATCTTTCATCAGATTTCCTTTTTGAAACTTTAACAATGTCTTTGTGGATGAAGTCTCGGCCGCTTCTTCTGCTGTTGTTTTTATGATTGCCATTAATCTTTCGTCGTTCATGGTTCCCCCTAATTTGTGCTTAAGTATATTTTTTCAATGTCTTTTTCTTCTGCCCGGTTATGCTCCTGGGTGCAGCCATTACTTTGATTCCACCCCATTGGTAATATAATGGCATGAGCAGCGTCCAGCATATTAAAGCACCGGCGCATTGCTTCTTCATGTGCCATACCTTCTGGGATTATCTGCAGCGGACGAATGATCCGGATGCCTGGATTCTCGTTAATAATTCTCTGATATAAAAATTCTTCTCTCAATTTATTCTCTTTTATGCTTTTTCCCCCGGTCGTGCATGGGTGAGCCAAATAATATATTTTGCTTTCATCAAGCTTTTGTATCCGGCCGGCAAATGTAACCTCCCATGCATGCCCTACATTTTTAAATGCTTCCCCAACTCTACTGAGCGCCGTTTCAACTTCTCCCACGGGCTGGATAACTTCTTTTTTATTTCCAGCACCATACACTGTGATTTTCAGTTTTTCAATCTCTGTATATGAAGCAACAATCCACAACAATGTGACAACGCCCATCAGAACTATCAGTAATGTTAACATGTCCATGTTCTATTCCTCCTCCGGATAAACGCCATCATCGTCTGGCAACACATCACGGTAATCAACCTGTCCTGGTATTCTGCTTGTTGAAATACTCGGCCTAGTTTCATACTTTCCAGTAATTGTGGTAATAATATCCATCCCTGTTTCACCACCCATGATTGGTGCCAATGTTGTTTTAATATCGTATGTTAATCTCACTTTATCTCTTTCACTTTTAGGAACAACGATCACATTAATCTGAATTTTCCTCTTATCTCCCGGATAGGTGCGCTTATCCATAATGTTTTCAATGACTTTTTCAAGTTCAACTTCAAATAGTTCTTGCAACGATTGTTGTTCTCGTTCTTTTCCAATATCGCTTAGCTTCATCTTTCCTCTCCTTATGCCTTAAAATTATAAACCGGCTTCAAGATATCCAGTATTTCAATGGTATCTCCTATGTGCTCAATGATTTGCGCCATTGGCTTATAAGCCATCGGT
Source organism: Acetobacterium sp. MES1 (assembly GCF_002237635.1). NCBI lineage: Bacteria > Bacillati > Bacillota > Clostridia > Eubacteriales > Eubacteriaceae > Acetobacterium > Acetobacterium sp. MES1. Next base: position 31,126 of record NZ_MJUY01000015.1, on the reverse strand, counting down.
GCTTCATCTAAAGTGTCTTTTGAGATGCATGTTGTAAAAATACCGGTCATCTCTTTTTTAAATTCAGAAACCTCCAGGCGCTTCTTTGCCTGGGATCGACTGAGTATCCGGCCGGCTCCATGTGGTGCTGAGAAATTCCAGTTCTGGTTTCCTTTACCTTTTGCTAAAATAGTGCCATCCCTCATGTTCATTGGGATCACCAGTTTTTCATCTGGCCAGGCGCTAACGGCTCCTTTTCTCAGTGTGATCATATCCCAGTTCATTTCTATGTAATTGTGAACGGTCGTGCATTCCGTTGATCCCTGGATCCCCAACCTGACAATAATCTCCATTCCAATTGCAGTTCTATTTGCCTCTGCAAATGCCTGGCATGTCTTCATATCCTGCAGGTATTTGTCTCTTAATTCCCCGGTCAGAAAACCTTCCGGGCCTGCAGCAGCACCATAGATCAGCGCCACCTGATTCCCCAGGTTTCGGGATCCGCTATGTATGAGCAGGAATCTTTCCTCTTCCTGATTTTCAGCCACCTCTATGAAATGATTCCCACCACCTAATGTTCCCAGGCTTTTATATAAATGCTCTTTGTTTTTCAATTGTTCAAAGCAATTCAGCTTTTTAACAAATTCCTCTGCCTGGTAACATGGCTGATTATAAACGCTAAACCCATAGTGAATGTTTTTTCTGATTACATCATCCAGCTGTTCAAATGTGAAATCTCCCTGCAGCTTCATCAATTCAACACCACAACCAATGTCAACCCCCACAAAGAATGGATTGATTGGTGTATCAGCAGGCATCATGATTGTGGTTCCAATGGTGCAGCCTTTGCCGGCATGGCAATCCGGCATGATTTTAATGGTCGAATTTTCAAGCTCTTTTAAATTGCACATTTCCAAAATCTGCTTGTGGGTTTCTTTTTCTATTTCATCCGTAAATACTTCTGCGGTATTGTATTTTCCTTTGATCTCTATCATCTCATTCTCCTATTTCAATAAAATTTTCTTTAAAATGTTCCTGCGTAATCTCAATCCATCCAAAATCGTCGCAACCACTAATCAAAGCAAGGTGCACATCTCCATCGGTATAATCATAATCGCAGATTTCCCAAATCGATCCTATTAGTACGTATCCAAACTTATTTTCTACTTCATTGCAATTTTCATCGCACAATTGTATCTCAAATTCATTTATACATTGATATTTCATCACATCACCTCTGCTATGTTATGCATAAAATCCAGGCATCCGTTTCTAAATTTAATCCTGCAGTTTTCCAGATCCTTTTCCTGCAGATACTTCCTGCCATAGAATGTTTCCATTTCTCTCCATATACCCCATGGCACCCGGTAATACCTCTCCTGGTTAAAGCTAACCAGAACAAAGGCGCTGGCTTTCATCTTCCAGTATCCTTCCAGGTATTCAAATTGCTCATCTGTGATCACGCTTTTCCGGATCCTGTCCTTTTCGGTGGCCTTGGCTTCAAAGACAACCGCTTTTCCATTGGCCATACAACCTTTAAAGTCTGGTTGGGCCTTTTTAATAAAACATGCCGGGAACCGGCCCTTAATGCTTTTTCCCAAAACCTTCATTGGTTCTGGGGTTTTCTCGATGATGGCAATCTCTTTATTTCGATAATTTATACAGGCCGCTTCAATCACCTCTTCAAAGCTCTTTCCAATCACCCGGCTGCGGTGGCCCTGAAGCTGCTCCCGGCTTTTTCTATTTTCACGGTTAATATTTTCTATGGCCATTGCAGCGGTGGGATCCGGATACTTCTCCACATACTTTTCCTCGTTGTAAATTGTCTTTGTCATGTTCAAATCCTCTCAGTGTATTTTAGATGGTTTCCAGGGTAACCCATTAAGCTCAATAATGCGGTCTTTTTTATCTTAATGGCCGAATGGGTGTCTTTTACCTTGATCACCACACATTCAGAAAGTTCAGTTGCTGATATCTCACAATCTTTAAAAAACTCTGCCGGCTCAGTTATTTCCGATCCGTACAGTTTGACCTCGCATAGGGTAATTTGTTTTTTGATTTCCCTGGGATCTGATTGTTTCATTTTTGGGTCACTTCTTTCTTTTTCAAATACAACTGGCAATCATTTTGCCGTTTGTGCTGCGTGGCCGATGCAGAACAATTGTTGTTGTATTGTTTATGGTCATAATACAAACAGTCGGCTTTTTTACAGTGATCTCTTTTTTCTTTTTTCATATCGTTATACCTTTCACATGCAAATACGCATATTAAACTCATTCCTCCATAATTGTCACATCCCATACATTTGTTGTACATCGGCTATACCGCTTCCTGTAGCATTGTGTTTTTAATTTTTTTATCGGTCCACTCATTTACAAAGGCAGCAACTTCTTTTGTTGGCAACTCATTTCGTTTACCTCTGATCTGGATAACCCTGTCTCCGGTCAGCTCCAACGTGTAGAATGGTATTTCTGGTTTATCTACCTCTCTGATAAATAAAATTGTTGTCTTCCCGGAAGCATGACTTTTAATGTATGAATCACCGCCAACACAATGCCCCAGTTTTTGACCTTCCTGGATGATATCTTTTGCCTCTGCAGGTGCTTTTATCAAAAATCCCTGGCTTTCAAAATAATAGCGATCATCAATCCTCTTCTGGCGCTGCTTCATCAGCCTGTTTTCTTTTCTCAATTTCTTCATCCGCTCTTCATCTTTTTTCTTGTTGATGATATCCACCAGCTGATCATGCCGGGCGATTAGGTTTTTCGGCCAGAGGTTATGCTTTTCGCTGAGATCCCATTGCTCCTGCCTTGCCATGTTGATGTAATCAAAATAGGTGCCAACCATTGAATTGACGGTGGTTTTTTTCGATTTGATGCCAGCCTGTTTTTTTAGATACTTTATGTTCTTGACTGGATCGCCCTCACATTCAAGTAATTTTTCAAAGTTATGATCTTCTATCCTGCATTCCTCGATAAGAATCATGTCTGGTTCTTTTGGTGTTTGGTTTTCCTTTAATTTTATGAATTGCTTCAGTGTCCTTAATTTAGGATCCACTCTTTTCACCATCATTAATTCTTCTGTCGTAATACTAAAATATTCCTGCAACGATTTTGCCGTTTTTCCATAAAACCAATAACCATTACTGAGCATATCGGTGGCAATGTTATAAATCCCAGCTTTCACGATATATTCAATCGCCGGATTATGGTCATAATGGAATAGGTAATCCAATGGATTAAACTGCTTCCCTGCTGCTGCTAGAATTTCCATTTTTGAGTATTGCCAGTATGTGCCAGAAAGAACGCTTTTTATATTTTCCGGAAAAACACTGTAACGCTTATTGTTATTTCCCGTTCCTCCTCTTTTAACCCAGAGTTCCCCCGCCCATGGTTCTTGAATTCGTTCATACTTTGTTAGCTTTTTGCTGTTTTTATCAAGAAGAAATCTCATTTCCTCAAATTCATTCATTCTGCTTTCTTCCCGTTCTCCGGTATGCTCGTTTTTGCTGTAATGCTTGCAAAAATTAAAATACCTCACAGCAATCTGCCCGTTGATAATCTGAATAAAAGCTACTTTATGTTCTTCTTTTTGAACCCTGGCATTATTTTTCTTTACAAACTGCTTTTCCACCCATGTTTCAAAACCTTCCGGATCATCAGCCGTTTCAAACATATCCATTACTTTGTTTGTTCGAATGAATTTGCTGTTTTCTTTTGCTTCTCTTTTTTTACTTAATACTTTTTCCTGAAAATTCGTGATTAAATCATAGGGCTCATTTTTATAACATGTTGTCACATCTTTTAGGTATACTTTTACTTTTTCCGATGCTGCTAAAGGAAACATCTTCCAAGCCACATCATAGTTCCAATAACTCTGGCTGTCTAAATGCTGCTCCCCGATCGTTCTGATATTTGCATCTCTCCATAATTGCTTCCCCCAGGTATCCCATTTGCCGATGATCATCGTTGCAAAGTCCATTTTTCTGCGATCAAGAAAAACTCTTGCCACCGCTTCTTTTAGTGATGTTGAATACATGGTTAAATACAGAACATCGTCCTCTTCAATTAGATCCACCATGACCAGCGTCTTTTCTTTTGGGCGGTTTATTTCCGGATATGGTTTGATCTCAATTTTTTCATAGGTCCGTTTTTTCACAGGATCACCTCGTTTCCAAAAATATCAAATTGGATTATCTGTTTTCCCCCGGCTTTCTTTATGTCCTGATTATTGTCTTGTCGTTCTTCCATGCATTTTGCCATTGTTAACTTTGCCTCTTCCAGCTGCCGCGGATCCATCGGCTGCGCCTTTGGCTTTTGCTTTTTCTCTTCTTTCTTTTCGGGCTTCTTTTTCTCCGGACGATCTTTTTCCGCTGCCCCCGGTTGTTTTCCATCATGATCCACTTCCAATAGATTTTCTCCAATGGTCATGATCATCTTAAATTCAATGCCAGCATTCGGAATATAATAGCTGGCTGCCTTTTTATAAACATCCAAATCTGAAATGCTGTTACCGGTACCAGTTACGATATACTTCAGGCAATCACCGAAATTCTTTTCCTCTTCCAGCACTGCCTGAGAAAATACTTCCTGATCACAAAAGCTGAGGAGTGCTTTTAACACACATGGTGCGATTGCTTTTTCTTTCTGGCCGGATATTTTCAGGTTCTTACTTTCTTCTTTCAGTTTGTTTTTGGCCTGTTCAATCATTCCTTTTCCCTCTCTCTCAATAACTTTCGATATAAATTACAATTGCTTTTGTCCACTCGATTGTATTCATTTCCATCTGTATTTCTTTGTCTAAATCCTCTTCTGATATTTCAGGATTGTCAGAAGCAATTCCCGCTTCAATTTCATATCTCAGTTCATCTTCATCTGTATAAATCCCTTCTTCTGCAAAAGCAACCGTTTCTATTTTTGCTTTTGCTTGTGTAATTACATAACAATAATCTGGATTTGAGCAATCTTCACTTGCCATAAACATAATTGGCAACTCTGGATTTTCTGCAACAATTTCTCTTAATTCCTTGTATTGATCTAAAAATTTACTGATCATTCCTGAACCTCTTCCTTTCTTCAACCCTCACCATGCTATAGCACTGAAACGGCCACCCGGTAAAATCATGGTACCCTTCTTTGATGCTATCCGATTCCAGGATATACCCCTGTAATGGCGATGGATCCTTTCGCCATTCTTTTGCCTTAACAATCTCAACATCAGTTTTTGGCTTTTCCAAATTCCTGGAAGGGTTCCATCTTCGTTTTGAAGGTGATCCCTCTTCCCGGTATGTTTTTCTGGTCTCTTTTATCAGGTAATGGGCCAGCGCTCCATACTGCCCGGTTTCATCCAAATAGGTAAACCGTGTCCGGCCATTGATCCAGAGATCATTCAACGCCTTCACGCTGATACTGTTCACCATGTTAATTATCAGGTGATGATGAATTGATTTGTTTTTATATTCCGTTACCGTGATGTACTTAAGATCATGGCCACTCCGCTTGTATAAGGTTCTTACTTTTCTTAGATATCGCTCCAGCTCTTTTTTTGATTCTTCCGGATCCGGCCTCTGGTCTTTTTTATATGTCAGAGTCTGATGAAGATCCCCCGGGCCAAAATTGTTATTGATCAACTGCCTTAGAGTTTTTTCTGCATTCCGCTCATTGATGATGGCCATTTTCTCTGGTGTTGGTTTTTTGTTCTCTCCCCTGGTAATTCCTTTTTTGTGGTACCGGGTAGTAAAATATTTCTCCACTTCAATCGTCATGCCTGCCCTGGTTGTCTTTTTGACATACGGCATTTTTGCTCACCTCTTTTTCTATAAAGATGTCGATAAATTAATACTCTTATCGAGTCAAAAAGCTGATTAATCAGCCGTTTTTCGCTTGTTATCTTTATTGAAAAAAGGTATAATTAGATAACAAGTTATTAGAAAGACCGCCTCTGCTTCCACAGCTTATTGGGCGGTCTTTCATTATTTAATTATTTGTGATATAATTTGTTCAGTATTTTATGAGAGTCTCTTCCTGATCGGCGTTCCAGCGCCTGGAAGAGTCTTTTTTTATATGTGTTTTTCATATTCCCACAGCTCCCAGTTTTTGTTTCATTCGCTTTAATGATCTGATTGCTTTGTTATCGCCTTTTTCGGCCTGGTTTGTACAGTGTTGACAGATAAACTTTTTCGGGTGTGTCCAATAATCCATTTCATAAATTAATCCGCACATCTGGCATTGTCTTTCAAATTTCGGCATTCTGCTTTTTCCTCCGTCTTAATAATCATTGATGATAATATAAACAACCCCATCATCATTCTGTTTCAGCTCCATTGTTTCAATTGGATACTCTGATCCCGTTTCGGCGTTCAGCACCCGGACTTCTTTTGTTTTATGATCCCGCAATGCATTTAATAAATTCTTTGCTTTCATTTCCTAACTCCTCCCCAATATCCCGGCCGTTGTCGGGCCTTTTTATCCATGGCCACATGCTGTTTGAATTTTTCGGGATCCCCGGTTTGTTCCCAGTATCCTTTTTCCACCTCATGGCCCAATTGCCGATTACCTGCCATTTTATCCACATTTGTTAAGCTTATTTGCCCCAATTACTTCACCCGTCTCTTAATATCGACGGTCTGACCGACGATGATTCCTACGAATAACCCCAATAACAGTGCACTTAGATATCCAAAAATCATTTTTTCTCCTCCTATCCTTTATCTGCGATTTATGATTGGTTCAGCACAATCATTGCCCTCAATCATTCCAAAGTAGTTCATGTGTGGCAAGATTGGCTTGTAGTTCTTGAACTTTAAATCTTTTTCCCAGTCCACATGCTCTGCGGATCCACCGCACTGGCAGATGATGTTCTTTGGTACGGTTTTATGCTTCTCTGGATAGATCCGGCGAAACCGTGGATCCTCCACACCTTTTTCCAGCCACATGCGCCAACGTTTGCCGCATTCCTGGCACTCAAACCACATGGCTCCGTGAGTCTCTTTATCTGTGGCCGTCTTTACTTTTACTGGTTTGGCTGCTTGCTTCTTTTTCAAACGGCAACCTCTTGATTTTCGATTTCTTTGATGATCTTTTCCTGGTCTTTCTTAAAATCCGCTTCTTTTATTCTTTTTCTTGCTGTCTCAAGGTCTTCAATGAGATTTTCACTTTGCTTCTTCAGATTTTCGTTTTGCTTCTTCAGCTTTTCAAGCTCCATGTCCATGGCGTATTTTTCTTTTTTCATCTTCTCCATGGCCATCCCGGCTTCGTAGGCTTCCCGTTTCATTTCTTTGATAGTTTTTTCTCTTTTTTCTTTTTCTTCGCCAATGTCGTCGCCCAGTTCAAAGATTAACGCTTCCAGGTGGCTGATCCGATCTTCGTACTGTTTTTGCAGGAAGTCGTCCAGGCCCGTTACCACGTCTTCCAGCTGCTGCCCTGGTTGTATTTTCTTATTTTCTTTGATCGCTTCCATGAGCAGATCGCCCAGGTCGAAGAAATCCGCATTAAGCTCTTTTAGTATTTCTTTCTGTTCTGCGTCCAATTGCTGCAGCTGATACTTTTCCTGGATGATCTGATCTATGTTTTGTTCTAAGTTTTTCATTACCTCCATCTCAATTTCAAGATCGGCTAAGGTGTTTTTGTGCTCTGTTCTTTCATATACCAGTTCATTCTGCAGTAGCTCAATATATAAATCTTTGTTAAGTTCCATGTGTTACCTCTCCATTCGTTAATTAAATTGATGATCTTCCTTTAAATTCTTCCAGTAGCTTGTCCGCCTCTGTCATTTGAAAATAAACGGTAATTTTTCTTCACCTCCTCTGCAATTCTTTGGCTTTTCAAATTTCAGTTCTTTTTCAACGGCCAGCAGCTCCAAACGCTGATCCAGATCCTTACAGTGGTTCCCAATTCTGTTTTTGCACTTATGGCATTTAACCTCTTCCATCATTATCCTTTTCACCCCTCTCGTTCCTATCGTTCGATCACCGGTACAACCCCCTGTTTCTTCAGCAGCTCATATAAAAACAGCCTGCCTTTTTGTGTCCATTTGGTAATCAGTTTAACGTCAGTTCTTCCATCGGTTCTGGTAAAGCTAACCGTTTCAGAGCTGGTAAAACCGCTTGACTGGTGCTTTGCGTACAACAACCACTGATCCCCTGATTTATATTGCACCTTCAAAGCATGCAGCAGGTTATTCATTTCCTGTCCACTCATTCCATAATCTTTGGCAATTGACGATATCTTGATCAGGCTTTTGTTTTTCAGGATATCGTCAACATAATCAACCTTTGGTTTCATTTCACCTATCAACTGTTCCTGGACCTTAATCGTGTTGTCTTTTTCCTCAAGCATTTTATTCGCTTCGAGCACCGCCAGCGCAAGAAGATATTCGCCATCTGGTTGTTGATTGTACGATCCCGTCTTCCGGATCGCAGGAAGGACTTCATCTGTCACCCAGTCCTGGAATTTTTCGGCGTCCGGTTTATGGGATTTAAAAATCAGCTTATAGACACCGCTTTCAGTGAGGAAGTTCTCACCGGTGTTGTGGAGTTTTCTAAAGTTACTATCTGTCACTTTAGAATTTGACAGCTTTACTACCTGATTTTCGTTCATTTTTGTGATTGCTTTTCTTACTCCTTCAGGGCTTAATTCCAAACATTCTCCACAATGGTATGGATTAAACAAAACTTTTCCTTCATACTCGAATACTTCAACCTGGCGCCCATCGAAAATCATTAAGTTGTTCATTGTTTTATCCTTTCCGCTTTTCTCAATTTTTCCAGATTCTCCGGATTTTCAAGCCACTCATCAAGAAGCTTTTCATTAATCAGTTCCCGGTTACTTAAGGTAAATTGGATCGGTGACGGAATCACCCGCTTATTGATGATTGTTCTCACCGTTGGATATGATCGGTGGAGCTTTTCACAAAGCCCTCTTGCATCAAGCAGCACCGATCCACTTGGTCTATCAATCGCTTTGAGTATTGTGTCGATTTTTCTTTCAAGACGCTCCAGTCTTTCTTCAGTAGTCATGATTGTTTACTCCTTTCTGTTTTCACATGAATAACTGTCTAAAATTTGAGAGATTGCTTTTTTCTGATTGTCATTAAGGCAATCAAATTTTGTTGCAACCGTAATTGCTTTTTCTGACAAAGTTTTATCTGTTAGCAAATAGTCAACACTAACCTCGAAATAGTCAGCCACCTTTTTTAATTTTTCAACACTTGGTGAAGATTTTTCCCAATTTCTAACTGTTGCATGACCGAATGATAAATTTCGTTCTAATTCACTAATTGAAGTACCCCTGGCCGAACACAGATTTTTAATTCTCTCTAAGATCAAAATACTCACCTCTTTTCCATAAAAACTATTGACATATAGTAGAAAATAATCTATCATTAACGCATGAACATAACTCGAAAAAATCCTAATGAGTCCCCACTCAAATTAGAAATAGCGTTGATAAAATGTATTATTTTCTACTATATGCGGTTTACAACCATATATTACTAGATAATACGCTAGTTGTCAACACCTATAATAGATTATTTTCGAGTAATTTGGTAGTTGATAAGGTGGGTTATACAAATGTTGGTAGATAAAATTCGAGTACTTGCTAATGCTAAAGGTTACAGTTTAACGACGTTGGAAAAGGAACTTGGTTTCGGAAATGGCACAATAACAAGATGGAATAAAAGTTCACCATCGTCTGAAAAATTGTGTAAGGTTGCGGATTTTTTCGGGGTTACTATTGACCATTTATTAGGGCGTGATGAAAACGTGTTAAATCGGCGTGACCAAAGAGACATTGAAAAGCTGCTTGATATGACTAAAGAAGAACTCTTAACGAGTGAAGGTTTGATGTTTGACGGGAAGCCGGCAACCGACGAAGAAATCCAGCAAATATTGGATGCTATGCAAATAGGTTTAGAGATGGCTAAGAAAAAGAATAAGGAAAAATTCACACCAAAAAAATATAGGAAGTGACTGTATGGGGGATGATATTCCAAAAATCGTAAATCGATTAATTAAAAAACATGGCACAAATAACCCGTTTGATCTTTGTAAATGTTTGGGCTATACTGTTTTATTTTGTGAATTGCCTGATTGCACAAACGGATTTTATCAATATGTTATTCGCAATAACATTATTTACATAAACAACGACCGATCCGAAAGAGAACAACACATAATTTGCGGTCATGAATTAGGTCATGGAATTCTACACAAAAAAACAAACTCAATCTATTTGGATACCAGAACTTTTTTCAAAACAAGCACATTTGAAACAGAAGCTGATCGATTTAGTGCAGAATTATTAATTAGAGAAGATGTTAAAAATTTTGAGGGACTGTGCATTCATCGGATTGCAAAAATACTCAATGTTCCAGAAAGATTTGTAGAATTAAAATACCAATAATAAAAAACCGCCCTCCTGCGCCAACAGGAGAACGGCTTTAGATATACCGGGATATAAAATCACGATATAACTGTGTATTAATATTATACTTTATATCCCGGGTTTTTACAACACCCGGGCATTTTTATGCCCTGAATCAGAAAGGATTTTAATATCATGAAAATCAGCAAGCGTAAAGATGGCCGGTTTGGAACACAGATCCCTACCCCTGATGGGAAGTATAAAACGGTGTACGGTAAAACAAGTAAAGAATGCCGCCAAAAGGCATATGACCTGGTGGCACAGTTGGAAGACGGAACATATGTCAAATCAGATAAAACCTTGTTTTCCAAATGGGCCGATGACTGGAAGGCCGGTTACCTCATTGGTATAAAGGCTTCCACAAAAAAAAGTTACTGCGGTCATTTGAACAAACATCTAGTACCAGTTATTGGCGATAAGCCAGTACAAAGTATTGAGAAGAAAGAGTTGCAAAAACTCTTTACGAGTCTCTTTAATGACAAAGGCCTGTCCCCTAAAACAGTAAAGAACATCCATGGCTCTTTACATAAATGTTTGGACGATGCCATATCAGCTGGATTGATCCGGATAAATCCAGCTACAGGAATAACACTTCCTAAACGAACGAAACCAGAAATCCACCCGTTATCTGAATCCGACATCCCAATATTTTACCAGGCCGCTAAAAACAGTCAATATTACCCAGCATATTTGTTTTTACTGCTTACAGGTCTTCGACTTTGTGAGCTTACCGGCTTGACGTTGGATCGCATTGATCTTGATAATAAAACCATGCTGGTAGACCGGCAATTACTGTCTGTTGATCCGATTGAGTTCGGTCCGCCTAAACATGACAAGCATCGAACCGTTCCCTTACCTCAAACTGCTCTTGATATCATAAAGTCACAAAAGATTAAACAAGCTGAATTCAGGCTTTTGACAGGCAATCCAGATTATAATCGCACTGGCTTTGTTTTTACGGAAGACGACGGGCGCCCGTGCCAGGGGCAAACGGTGTCTAAGCACCTTAAGAAGATTGCTGAAAAATCTGGCTTCCCAAATTTGCGGCTCCATGATCTCAGACACACTTTTGCAGTTTTATCTCTGCAGGCCGGAGTCGATATTAAAACGGTACAGGAAAACCTTGGTCACCATTCAGCTGCATTCACTTTAGACCAGTACGCATTTGTAACACCAGGCATGCTACAGAGCGCTGCTGACAAGTTAGAAAACATATATATGTCAATTTCTATGTCAAACGAGTAATCTTCATTTTTTTACATTAAAAAAACGGCTATACTAAGCCGTTCTTGCTTTCTTCAAATGGCGGAGAGAGAGGGATTCGAACCCTCGGTACGCTTTCACGTACACACGCTTTCCAGGCGTGCTCCTTCGACCACTCAGACATCTCTCCTCAGGTAGAACAAAAAAATTATTCAATTTTTTCATGCTTGTTGATTATACGGTAATTGACCCTAAAAGTCAATCTTTTCTTTGTAAAACCCCTTTTTTTCTAAACCAACCGCTTCATTGCGCCAATTATTTTATAAACGGCGGTTACCTACTGGCACCCGCCGCTTTTAACTTATCGCTTTGTTGGTTTAGCAAAGCTGTTTTTTATCGTTTATAACGCTTTGCCACCAGAATCCCCAACAGCAGTACCAGACAGGAGCCTCCCAGAAGTATCAGGGATGGGAGATCCATCGCGCTTGCCGTGGTATCGTTGGGCCAGGTGCGTTCATCTGGCTGATTTGTTGTATTTTCTGACTCGATTTGCCCGTTCCCCGTCTGATTTCCACCAGCAGCCAAATCACTCTCTGCCGTCGATTGCGTATTGGTTGCTGCCGTGGTCGTGTCCGCATCGGGTCGGTTTGGTGGTTGCCCTTTGGCGGACTGCGGAGTCGCTACTGACTGCACACTCGTAGCATCGGCATTGGCCGTTTGATCCGTCCCTTGACTATTCGGTGCTGCCATTTCCCTGTCCATACCACCACCCATGCCGCTGCCCATGGCCGCAATGTCAAGATTGCTGGCATCGAGCAGCGCCGTTGGCTGAGCAGCCTGTCCCTCGGTGGTCGCCGGAATGGTTCCGTCCAGCTGGCCGCTGATGCTTTCGGCCCGGAGGGTACAAAATTGCTCAAGTACAGCAACCCCGGCCTGATACTCTTCATAAGTACAGAAGGCCGTCGGATCGTCTTTTACATAATCCGATATCAGAGCCGTAGCCTGATCGATGGTCTCGGTACATTGACCACTCTCAAAATAGCCGGAAATAAATTCCTGAAAATACTGATGATATTGTTCTAAATACGCTTCATTGGAAAGCAAGACACCCAGTAGCGGCCGCTCGTCCATGGTGGTTCCCGATACCGGGGTATCAATGGGATTGTTCACCAGGGTTGTTGCTTCATCGGTGCTGGTAGCCGTTGTTGTTGTCCCGCCACCCATGCCGCCACCACTGAAATTGCTAAAAGCCAGATTATAATCCCAGGCAATCATTGATAATTGGCCCTGATCTTCCCGTAAATAATAGTTATGTTTCATGCTGCCAGTGTAGCTGTCAAAATTGTCGACGAAATTATGCACCACAAAATATTTAAGCACCGCTTCCACATCCACCACCGTTTCCAGATTTTCCCCGGCATTAAGCTGTTTAATGGAATCAATCAGTCGTTCTTTATCGCTGGTGGTGACATCAAAAACGGCCCCTTCCCAGATATTTTCGTAGCTGGAGAGTTCATCATCGGAATAGATTAGTGCCACATCATTTCCCGAGTTAACGCCCATTCCCATTTGGCCGATGTCCGGAAACTGACCAGCATTGGCGGCCGTTTGATCGGGCTGACCGGTCGTCTCGCTGTTCATTTCCGGAGGTGTACCGATGTTTTGTGGTTGAAACCCATCAGCAGTTTGGGAAGCACCGTTTTGGTCGGTCGTTGTCTGACTGTCAGCGGTTCCCTGCGGCCGTTCCGGCATCTGGCTCATATCGGGCTTTTCACCATCGCCCATTTCTTTGTCACCCCCAATTTGCATGCTGTCGGGTTTATAGATATTGCCATAATCCGAACCGTAATTGCGCTGGGCAAAGGCTTCTTCCACCCCTTCCACGGCCAGGTAGAGACCAAAATATTCACCATTTACCGACACTTTTGCAAAGCTCGCTAGCGGTGCCGCTACTCCCATATAAGCCATCATGTCATAACTGAGGTATTCTTTTAAATAAGTATTGTCCGAAATGATATTGTTTAAATTGAGCTTATCCAAACCATGATAGGTTAAACCGTCACTGTATTTGTCAAAGTCAATCTTGAAGCTATAGCGCTCCGAATCCGACGAGACCACGCTGGTAAGCGATGAATTGCCCTTGGGCCGAATCGCCACATTGTCAAGGGTTTCGCCATCAACGGTAATGGTACAAAGCTGATATTCTTCATCGGCGGCATTCTCCTGCAGATTGTTCCAATCCGATTCAGCAATCTCAATGTCGATGGTATGAACCATGCTGTCGTCAAATAATGTCGTTGCATAACTCAAGTCCGTACTGCCACTGACGGTGATCCCCAGGCTTTCGCCAAAATAGGCGAAAACCAGTCCGAACATCAGGGTGATGATGCCAATGATGATGCAAATCCGTTCAATATTTTTGTGATCGGCCAATCGGGTCACCTCGCTTAATTCATAAATTCGCCATTATAGCTGACCAGGACGGCATGATTAACATTTTTCAACTCAACCACCTGGTTAATAAAGTCGGTGTTATCATTTTTGAGTCGCACCTCGATGTTCAGTTCGATACCCTCCCGGGAAACTGTTTTATTTTTGATAATGCTTTTGGTAACACTGGCATCGATGAATTTTTTCACTTCTGCTTCAGCTTCCCGATCGCTACAGTTAACCACGATAATATAGGGCATCTCATTGGGTTTGCGGTTAACAAACACCAGCAGAATGATCCCGATCAATACCGAACCGAGAATCGCCAGGGGAATCATCCCGGCTGAGAGGACAATCCCGGCAGCAATCGACCAGAACACAAAGGCGATGTCCAAGGGTTCTTTGACCGCCGTTCTAAACCGGACAATCGAAAGCGCCCCAACCATCCCCAAGGACAGTACCACGTTGCTGGTAATCGCCAGCATCACAAAGGTGGTGATCATGCAAAGGGCAATTAAGGTAACTCCAAAGCCGGATGAATACATCACCCCCTTATAGGTTTTTTTATGAACCAGATGGACAAATACGCCAATCCCAAAGGCCAGAATCATGGCCATGGCGATATCGATCATCGATACCGATGTGACATTGTCCAGAAAATTTGACTTAAAAATATCGTTAAAACTCATTTAGATCTCCTTGTTGATTTGCGTAATTGAATTTGTTAAACAAAAAATTAGCTGTAAATCCGGCTGGCTGCGTATTTTGAAAAAGCCGTTTGTCTTCGGCCATCCAGCTGGATGATATCGGCAATCACGGCGGGAATAAAGTTATCATACTTCACTTCCAGCAGCAGCTGCTGATCCCCGGCACAAACGGTGGGTAAGTCGGGATTAAACAGATCCGTGCTGAAAAGACCGGTGCGGATGTCCCGGTCAATCGTAACCCGGACGTTTCCGGGTCGATAAACAAAGGCCTCCCGTTTATAGTCAACAATGGTTTTGGGCCTTAGCTGGCCCGACTTCATTTTGGAATAGAGCTCCACCACCAAGGGTTCTGAACTTGTAGCCATCCAGTCGGTATCATGGGCCAGAATCGCTTCAACCTGCTCCCTGGTAATATTGGCCTTGATCTTGGCACAAAGGCCATTGATCTTGCTCTTTTTTTCCAGATTGATAAAGGCAAAGTCTTTGTTATAACAGCGGATTCTGAATTTTTCCCGATGGTTGATCCCACTGATCTTATCCTGCAACGCCACGTCCCGATAATTATCAAAATACAAACTGCGAATCTGGTATTCGCCTGCTTCATCGGTATTGACGTCGGGCTGCATCACGGCTTTTAGCTGCCTGCGCAGAACCAGGTAATCCAGATAATTAATATAATGTTTGTGTTCATGCCGAAATTGCATGTCGTACCTCCTTTTGTGATTTAACACGTTCTTAACAAAACCTATGATAGTGAGGCTAGCTTGAATAAAGATTGAAGCAAGAATCTCTTAAGCTGGAGTTCAAGCTTCATTCAATTAAAGATGCTATAATAAAAAATAGCGATTGGGACGAGGAGGTGTTTTTTGCATGCGGCTATTACTGGTGGAAGATGAATGGGGACTGGTCGAAGCCCTGAGAGCAATTTTTACCAAAGAAAATTATGGCGTGGATATTTGCATGGATGGCGAAAGTGGTCTGGATAATGCCCTGACCGGGATTTATGATCTGATTATTCTGGATATTATGCTGCCCCGTAAAGACGGCCTGGCGGTTTTACAGGAGCTGCGCAAGGCTAAAATTGAAACTCCGGTGCTGATGCTGACGGCCCGAGCCGAGCTGAACGATAAAATTGCCGGATTGGATCGGGGGGCGGATGACTATCTCACCAAGCCTTTTCAAACCGGGGAACTGCTGGCCCGAATCCGGGCGGTGACCCGACGCAAAGGTGAGGTGGTGACGAATGATCCGGGCTGGGGCGATCTGACCTTACGACAAAAAACCCGGGAGCTTTGCTGTGGCAATACGACGGTAAAACTGGGTTTGAAGGAATTTTTGCTGTTGGAAACCCTGATGATCCATTCCCGCCAGATCATTTCCAAGGAACAGTTGATTGAGAAGGTTTGGGGCTTTGACAGCGAAGCTGAGTATAATAATGTGGAGGTCTATATTTCGTTTCTGCGAAAAAAGATCAGTTTTGTGGGATCTCAGGTCCAGATTAAGGTTAACCGGGGGATCGGTTATTATCTGGAGTTGTCGGCACAAGGGTAAGCACGATGATAAAAAAACTGAAGCGTCGCTTTGTGGCAACGATTATGATTATCCTATCGCTGGTTTTTGCCCTGATTCTTGGTTCCATCAACTATTTCAACTACCAGTCCAGTGAACGCCAGAGTATTTCTCTGTTATCAGTGCTGGCCGACAATGATGGGGTGATTCCTCCGGCTACTCCGGTAACTCCAGGGGCGGCTAATCCCCTGCCGCCAGATATCTTTGAGCGGGAAAAAACCTACTCGGTTAAGGTTAATGCAGCGACTAACCTCTTCACCATCAATGGCAGCAGCGATACCAGCCAGGTATCTCAGGAGGTTCTGGATCTGGCAAATCAGATGCTCGCAAAAAACAAAGTTTCCGGCGCCCTTAACGGTTACCGCTATCTGGTTGTTGACAAACCCTATGGACAACTGCTGGTTTTTGTCGATCAACGGATTTCCAATGCGATGGCGGATCGGCTGCTAACCACCTCCCTGATCATTGGCAGTATCACCCTGCTGGTGCTCTTCTTTGTCTCGCTTTTTCTGGCCAACCTGATGGTTAAACCCGTGGCCGACGCCTTTGAAAAACAGAAGCGGTTTATTTCGGATGCCAGTCATGAACTCAAAACACCCCTCTCCGTTATCAGCGTCAACGCCGATGTTTTAGCCGGAGACATCGGAACAAATCGACATCTTGGCTATATCCAATCTGAAACCGACCGGATGAATACCCTGGTCAATGACCTGCTCACACTGGCCCGGCTGGACGCCGACAAAACGCACGGGGTTACCTCAACCTTTGATTTGAGCCAAGCCATAAAAAGCATTGCCTTAAGTTTCGAGAGCATTGCCTTTGAGGCGCATAAAAACTATGCCCTCGAAATTGAGGACGGGATCACCTATCAGGGTGATGCCAATCAGATCAAGCAGGTTGCCGCCATCCTGATTGACAATGCCATTAAACATACCAATGATGATGGGCAAATTGAGCTCACTCTTAAGCGCATTGGTGATAAAATCCATCTTGAGGTATTTAATACCGGTGCCGGAATTCCTTACGATCAGCGGGATAAGATTTTTGAGCGCTTCTACCGCTACGATGAATCCCGTTCCAAGGCTACCGGCGGCTATGGCCTGGGGCTGGCCATTGCCAAAGCGATTGTTTGCGAGCATCAGGGCAAAATTAAAGTAAGCAGCGAGGTCGGTCATTGGGCCCGGTTTAGTGTGATCCTCTAAACTGCTACAGCCCCAAAAACAGCACCTGAAAAAAGCCATCCGGATCTTTTGGTCCAGATGGCTTGCTGCGGTTCTGTTGACATGCTACTAGCTGGGAAGATTTCTGATCATGTTGACAAATTCCCGCTTGATTTCCGGATCAAAATGCCCTTCCAATTGCTCCAGCTGGTTCAGGGGATTTTGCTCTGCTCCCAGGGCCTCACCCGCCTGGGCCGAGGTCAGGCGATCATAATAACTGGCCACGGCAACAACCCGTGCAATAAAAGGAATTTCTTCACCCTTTAAACCCTTGGGATAGCCAGACCCATCCCATCGTTCGTGATGATGCAGTACCGCATCGGCCAGGGACATGGTATCATCAAAGGCATTGAGAATCCGATACCCCATAATTGGATGTTTCCTGATCTCAGTCCTTTCTGCCTCAGTAAGTTCACTGCCTTCTTGCAGACAATCTTTGTGTAAAACAATCTTGCCGATATCATGAAAATAACCGGCCAGTTTCAGCCGTCTGATTTTAACATGGGGCAGTTCCATTGACACTCCCAGATCATGACACCATTGACTGACCCGCTGGGCATGTTCCTCTTCCTGGGGACAATCACTTTGCAGGCTGGTGACGATGGAATCCAGGGTTGAGCTCTTAAAATCATCCCGTTCCAGCACCTTGATGGCATACATTCGTTCTTCAGCGAATTCCAGGCATTCCATAATACTCTGGTTCATCGCAGTTTTAGCCGCACAACCCAACGAAATATTTCCCCGGATGAGCTTGACGCCATCCTGGGCAAACTCGGTTTTAATCCGCTTTTTAATCTGTTTTGCCTGTTCAATGGTGGTTTTTGGCAGCAGGATCACAAATTCATCGCCGCCCCAGCGGGCAATGATGTCATCAGACCGGCAGACTCGGCGCATCACATCGGCTATTTTCTTCAGAAAAACGTCCCCGTGGGCATGGCCGAAAATATCATTGGTCAGTTTTAAGCCGTTGACATCCCCCATGATAATCGAAATCGGCAGATTTCTTTCGGTATCCAGCCGCAATAACTCTTCTTCCAGAAAACGACGGTTATAAAGCCCGGTCAGCGCATCGTGAAAGCTCAGATACTCAATCTCTTTACGTTGCTCCTTTTTCTCGGAAACATCCCGAAAAACAAGCACAATCCCCACCGTTTCACCCTTTTCATTTTTAATCGGTGCCGCACTATCCTCCAGATGAAAGACCGATCCATCCCTGGCTGTCAAAACAGCATGATTTTTAAGTTCCTGGGTCTGATCCGTCGCCATCGCTGCAACGATGGGATCTGCAATTTCCTGGCGACTGTCTTCATGGGATAAAACAAAAACCTCCCGATAATGCCGCCCTTTTGCCTCTTCATTGGTCCAACCGGTCAGTTGCTGGGCCACCTTATTGAGCATTTCGATCTTGCCCTGGGGATCCACCACCATGACCCCATCGCCTATGGAAATCAGGGTCTGGAAGTATTTACTGCGTTCGGCAAACAGTTTATTCTGGATATTTCGCCGCTCCACATTCGTTAAGACCCCGTTCATTAATACGGTTATTTCATACACATCATTATCGCCATATACGTCAACTTTACCGGCGAAGCCCACCACCGCTGTGATTTTTTCATCAATAAAAATGGGAACGGCGATAAAATTGCCGGTAATCGTCGATCCCCCGGGAAGTCCGCATTCTGATGCTAATTTGTCGACTTGGTTATTTAAGATGACCGGCTGACGCTGACGTACCGCATCTCCCCACAGCCCGACTTCCTCCAGTTGGTAGCTCTGCTTAAGGCGCATCATATCCGCCCCTTTAATTAGGCCTTTAGACCAGGCTTTGAGGGTAAATTGCCGTTTCTTTTCATCATAAAAACAGATAAAACCGCTATTGCTATCGGTCAGTTTCAGGACTTCATGCAAGACATAGTCCAGCTGCTTCTGATCATTCCTGAACTTCTTGCTTAAAACATTCACCAGAATCTTGTTTCGAAAGAGCACCCGCTCCTGTTTTTTTATCAATTTTTCTTCATCGGTGATTTCTCGAATAAAAGCGCCGACCCCAATCCGGTCATTTTCTAATTCCACGGGAAATTTCTTGACTTTGAAAATACGGTTTTTGTGTTTTTCTTCATACTCAATTGTTTTTTTAGTTTCGATAACCTGCCGATCAGTCACAAGAATCGACGACTCAAAAGCTTCTGCCTCAAGGGACGGATCGATCTGGTTAATGCGCTCCGGCACCAACTTCAAAAAATGCGACTCGGCAGCCTTATTCAAAAAGACGTAGTTCAAATCCTCATCTTTCAAATAGATGGCTGTTTCATGACCATTCATGAATACATCACAGATGTTCTTAATGCTTTTTGTCTCCGCATTGTTGTCTGTCAATTTTTTTTTGTTTGAACGAATAATAGCAATAGCGTCACGACTGCAATCACAAGTCCAACAATCAATAGACTATCTGCCGCTGCTGGTTCCATTCTTTTATCTCCTCATCCAACCTTTTCCACTCATGTCAGACTCTTATATAAAGCATCAAAATCTCATTTTTTCACTTGTAAAGGTTTTCTTTTTACTATTGATTTCATTATTATATAACAAAATTAAATTAATTCCTATTTTTTTATCAAAAAAAACACTATTTTTATTTAATCTTGTTATTAACCACAATATTCCAAATTCAATTCAATCAAATACTCATGGGGTTTATTCAATTGTTTCCAGAATTTCCTCAGTTTTTCTTCTCGTTTTCGGACGATGATCCCGGTTTTTATAACCAAAGGCAATCATGCAGGATAATCCAAAGTGGACGGGATCGAGAATCCCCTCCTGCACCAGCACGACTTCGACCTTTTCGGTATTAAATCCTTCCATCGGGGTGGAATCTACGCCCAGCATGGCGGCAGCCGTCAGCATATTGGCCAGTGGAATATAGGTTTGCTTGCAGGCCCAGTCAAAAAAAGCCCGATCGTTTCCGGCGATTTTCAGATCATCCTCCTGAAAGCTCTTCAGTTTATTTTTACGGGCGGCTCGCAAGTCGTCAGTGAAATGCTGGATATCGTTCATAATGTACTCCACATAGTCAGAATCCGGCTTTAGATCAACCGGTTTTCTGGCCAGAATCAGGACAAAGTGGCTGGCGCCATCGAGACTGACTTCTGCGCCCCAGGCGAAGGGTTTTATTTTTTCGCGAAGCTCCCGGTTATTGAGCAGCACAAATTTCCAGGGTTCCAGCCCCATCGAACTGGGTGAGAGCCGGGCCGCCTCCATGATCACAGCAAAATCTTCATCGCTGACCTTTTTATTGGCATCATAGCCCTTGCAGGTATAACGATTGTTAAATATATTCAGAATCAGGTTTCGAGTTTCTTCTTTTTTCATCTTGATGGCCTCCCATATTTTTTATTATCTTTTAGTATATTCCCTTTGAAAAATCACTCAAACATGACATGTTATTATTTTTTTCTTTTCGCCCTCATTTATCCCCATCAAATCATTGTTTATTTTTACTTGATCAGGGTAAATTAATTGGAGAACACCGAATTATTTGAATCGAATTTGAAAGAAGGGGATCTGCATGAATGTAATTGAAATCAATCAACTGACAAAATATTATGGAAAACATCGAGGCATTGAAAACGTATCCTTTTCTGTGGAAGAAGGCGAGATCTTTGGTTTTATCGGTCCCAATGGCGCCGGTAAATCCACCACCATCCGGGCGCTGTTGTCGCTGATCCATCCCACCAGTGGCTCAGCCACCATTTTTGGGAAAGACTGCATTAAATACGGCAGCGAAATTCGCCGGGATATTGGCTACCTGCCTTCGGAAGTCTTTTATTACGAACACATGAAGGTCAAGGAGGTACTCAATTATTCGGCCAGCTTCTATGATCATGTCGATACTAGCCGGATTGCCAGCCTGGCGGAGGTTATGAATCTTGACTTAAATAAGCGCATTGATGACCTCTCCTATGGCAATAAAAAGAAAGTCGGCATTATTCAGGGCCTGCTCCATGAACCCCGACTGATCATTCTTGACGAACCAACGGGCGGTCTGGATCCCCTGATGCAGCAAACGTTTTTTGAACTGATCCGGGCGGAAAACAAAAAAGGTGCCACCGTTTTATTTTCTTCGCACATTCTTTCTGAAGTACAAAAGCTGTGTGGCCGGGTGGCCATCATTAAAGACGGCACCATTGTTCGGGTTGAAAATATCCGGGATATGCAAAAACACAATTATAAAAAATTCACCCTGGACTACAAAGGCGTGATGGATGTTCAACACTTTAATCTGGAAGGGGTCACGAATTTAACGGTCAATGAAAACAGCCTGCATTTTTTATTTAAGGGTGATATCAATCGGATGGTTGAGCGCCTGCAGGGCCAGTATCTTTTAAATCTGCTGGTTGAAGAACCTTCGCTTGAGGAAATTTTTATGCATTATTACCAAAAGGAGGAAAAGGAGGCCCAACCATGAACATTTTAATACAGGAACTGCGAATGGGCCGAAAAACCCTGATCATCTGGTGCATCTCACTAATTGGGGTATTAAGCCTCTTTATGTTGCTCTATCCTTCCATTGCCAGTCAACTGGAGGACTTCCAAAGGGTCTTTGAAAGCTTCCCGATTGAATTCCAACAGGCTTTCGGGGTGGCTGATCTGGAGCTTGCCAGTATTTTAAGCTTTTATCAATTTACCCTGATGTACGTTTTGCTGGCCGGGGCCATCCAAGCCATGAATATGGGGGTTTCGATCCTCTCCGCCGAAGTCCGGGAAAAAACTGGCGATTTTCTGTTTGTCAAACCGGTCAGTCGTAACCGGGTCGTCGCCATGAAAATCCTGGCGGTGCTGGTTCAAATTCTGATTACCAATGCTGTTGTTTTTACAGCTTCCCTACTCATGGTTACCCTGCTCAGTGACGCCGCCTACAACCTTAAGCTGTTTACCCTGTTTACCCTGAGCCTACTCTTTATCCAGATTTTCTTTGCCAGCCTGGGGCTGTTTGTGTCCGTTTTTTTAAGACGGATCCGCACCGTTCTACCCATCAGTATGGGGGTGGTCTTTATTTTTTATATTATTCATCTGCTCAATGAAACCCTGCACGATGAAAAGCTGGGACTTATTTCACCCTTTGATTATTTTAATCTCTCCGAGATATCAAAAAATATGAATTATGATTCGCTAAACCTGTTGTTATGGTTTGTATTAGTTGGCGTGTTTATTTTTCTGACCTTCAAGCTGTTTGCCCGAAAAGATCTGCCGTCGATCTAGCCTAAAAGGAGGCGTTAGCAATGAATGTATTTAAAAAAGAAATGAAGGCCAATATCAAGTCGCTGATCATCTGGTGTTGTGCCCAGGTTTTCATTATCTTTGCCGGAATGATGAAATACCAGGGTTTTGCCGATTCCCAGGTGGACGTCAACGCTCTGTTTGCGGCCTTTCCCGAAGAAATTATGGTTGTTTTTGGGATTGGTTCGGTGGATATTACCACGGTTGCCGGGTTTTATTCGGTGTTCTTTCTCTACTTTATGTTGCTGGCCGCTGTTCATGCGGTGATGTTCGGAGCAGTGGTGGTGTCCAAGGAAGAACGGGATCACTGTGCCGATTTTGTCTATACCAAACCGGTACGCCGGTTTCAGGTGATCTGGCCCAAGTTGTTGGCCGGGATCATCAATATTCTAATTTTTAATATCGTCACTTTTTGTGCTTCCGTATTTTTCATTGCCCAGCACAACGATGGCAACGGCCTGATCGACAAAGTATCCCTGACAATGCTGGCACTCTTTATCCTGCAATTGTTCTTTTTAGCTTTGGGAGCGCTGTTTGGATCGCTTTTAAAAAACACCAAACAGGCGACTGCTGCGGCATCCGGGCTGGTGATGGGTTTTTTCATCTTATCCGTGGCAGTGGATTTATATGATAAGCTGGACTTTCTTGCACTCTTCACTCCCTTTAAGTATTTTGAAGGCGCCAGCCTGATGATCAATGATCAGCTTTCCTTCAATTCCGCCGCCATTTTACTGATTGTCTCGCTGCTCTTTTTCGTTTTGACCTTTGTGGCCTTTAACCGTCGGGACTTGAGTACCTAGTCTGGCTCCATTTATTTCTAATTCTTAAATAATTATTTTACTTCCCGGCAGATCCCCAAAAGATGGTGTGGATCTGCCGTTTTTATGCTAAAATGATTAAAAGAAATCGAGGTAAGAAATGGAAATTTTTTCAACACTTGACACCTTGCAGAGCTTTCTTTTACAATTTGGCATCTGGACCCCACTGGCATTTTTTTTATTGCAGCTGCTCCAGATTATTATTGCCCCCATTCCTGGTGGAACCGTGGGACTGGTCGGCGGCGCCCTGTTTGGCACCATCGGCGGTTTTTTAATTAGTGCTGCTGGCACACTGATCGGCTCAATTATCGTTTTTGTTTTGGCCAAACGCTTCGGCCGACCCTTTGTGCTGCGCTTTGTCAGCCCGGAACTCGTTGAAAAATACGATCATATTAAAGAATCCCGGCTCAATACGGTTCTTTTTCTGATTTTTCTGTTCCCACTGTTTCCTGATGACATGCTGTGTTTTATCGCCGGTCTTTCGCCGATGCCGGTAAAAACCTTTGTCCTGATTATTATGTTGGCCCGAACTCCCAGTGTCTTTATCAATACCATGATCGGTGCTGGTATTATGGATGACAACCCCACCCAGTTTATCATAGCGGTATCTATTTATGCGGTATTGATTGCGGTTCTTTATTTTAACCGAAAGCGCCTGGATGCTTTTATTGATCACAGTAAAAACAGGGTAGCCGAACTTCCCTCACCGCCAAGTCTTGACAAGGAGTTATAAATGACCGAGAAAACAAAAAAAGAACTGAATCGTTTGTATATGAGTGAACTGCTCACCGCCCTGGTCTGCGGTATGCTGATGTATCTGCTCACCGACTCCACCGGTCAGCCCCTGGATCTGCGTCTGCTGATACCCGGTGGGGTACTGATTTTTATCATCCTCCAAAGCGCCGGTTATTGGTATTATCGCTATCAGCTACTGGAGGACCCCCGCAATCCGATGGACTGGGTAATGCCGGTTTTTTCGATGCTGAAAAAGTTGGATCTGGCTTTATTCGCGCTATACCCCCTGTATTTGCTTTATCTGCTAATTTTTCAGCCGGATGCTTTTTTTATGACAATGAATATTTTTGGCCTGATCCTTTATGCTTTTTCGATGATCGAATACTATAACTACTATTATTTCAGTGTCCAGATCGGAACAATTAAAAAGAAAGTCCCCTCTGAACTCAGTCTGGAACTTTCACACTATGAAAAGACAAAATTAATTTAACGAAGGGTAACGGTTTCCACCTGGTCTAAACCGTGGTTTATTAACACATGACTTATTTTGTTTCTCTTTTACACACCATTAATCCACTTTTTTTTGCACTTTTAGCGGTCCTGGCATTGCTTCTCTGGAAAGCCATCTATACTTTCAAAACCTACCCGGACGACCCGGAACTACGCCGCAATGCGATTAAGGAAATGTCCGTCGGCGGCCTTGTACTGGTCTTAATTCTGGGTATCTTTGTGGTCGTTCCCCTGGTCGCTGGAATTACCGTTAAAGACGATGAATTATCGTTGCGACTGCCCACGGGCTTCACCTTTGAGACCTACCCTGAAGCCGATATCCTCTCGGCCAAGATAGTCAGCCTCGATCAGAGTGAGTATGCCATTGTGTCCAAAGTGGTTGGCACCGAAACCCGGGCTTACCGGGAAGGGATCTTCCTGCTCCAGAACGGCACCGAAGCAGCCGTCTTTTTAAACGGCAATACGGCCATCCTGGTGGAAACCCCCAACCGGATCCTGTTGCTAGGACCTGATCGATTCGATGATTTTGTAAAAAACTTCAGTGAAAAACTGATTCCTGTACAGCCGTGATAAAAATATTAATCTAAAAAAAGCGTGCCTCTTCATCGATGGCACGCTTTTTTGCTCTTTTGACTATTTGGGATCTTCAACGATCTTGGCTACCCGGCCCACTTGTCCGTCAGTGAGCATAACCTTGATGCCGTGGGGATGAGTGGGGCTTTTGGTCAGCAGTTTGGCTACCCGACCCGGGGTCAGCTTACCGCTGCGCTGGTCAGCCTTTAGGATAATCTCCACCAATGCACCGATCTTTACGTCACTTCTTTTTTGTCCGTTCACTGCTTTTCCTTTCGGGCCGTTTCCAAGGCAATAGCCAACTGATCCATACAGGAGGTTGGCTTTTTTCCACAAGTCTGTCCTTTAAACAGGCTGATAATTTCATCCGCCGGTTTCTCATCAAGCAGCTTGACCAGGGCTTTTAGATTGCCGTCACAACCACCTTCAAAGACCAGGTTGCTGACCACATCATCGCTTAGCTCAAATTGGATATTACGAACACAAACGCCCTGGGGTTTATAATTTACTGTCATTTTTTCCTCTTTCTACTTTAGTACATTTTCCAGTCGACTTTTCATTTGTTTGGCATAATCCTCAATCGGATGGACATATTCTTCGTTCATAAACCGCGAATGAATAATAAAATCGGCTGTCGCCAGATTATTGGCCACCGGGATATCATAAACCGTGGCAATCCGTAGCAGAGCCTTGATATCCGGGTCGTGGGGCTGAGCTTCCATGGGATCCCAGATAAAAATCAACATGTCAATTTTGCCATCCACAATCCGAGCTCCGATCTGCTGATCACCGCCTAATGGGCCACTTTGAAAAATCTGTACCGGTAACCCGGTTCGTTCCTGAATCAGTCGACCGGTAGTGCCAGTGCCACACAAAAAATGGCTCTGTAATATTTCTTTGTTCCGGACGACCCAATCCAATAACTCGGCTTTTTTTCCATCATGAGCAATTAAGGCAATTTTCTTGGTCTTTTCAATCGTTACATCAATGTATTCCGTTTCCATTTCATTCCTCACGCACTTTCTATTAAATTTTTACACCTTATTTTTTTACTTCAAAATCCAGCAGTTTGACATCTTTTGATAAGAACTCCGGTTTTACCGTTTCTTCCTTAACATAATCGGTACTTAAATATTTTTTATTATCATCGGCAAAAACGGTGACCACCACTGCTTGGGGGTCTTCCAGGAGATCTTGGGCAATAATGGCAGCAATAAAGTTGGCCCCGGATGAAATTCCCACTCCCAGTCCCAATTCTTTGGACAGCTTCTGGGCCATAATGATGGCATCCCCATCATCCACTGCAATAATATCATCCAGTTCTTCTAATTTTATCAGATCCGGAACAAATTCGTCTGAAATACCCTGAATTCGATGGCTACCAACCTTATAGCCCGTGGACATGGTTGGTGAACTGACTGGTTCCATCGGATGGACTTTAATCTCGGGATTCTTTTCTTTAAAGTAGCGGCCTAAACCCATAACCGTTCCCCCGGTTCCAACCCCTGCTACAAGGGCCTGGGGCATGACGCCAAAAGCCGCCAGTTGGCATTCAATTTCCGGAGCGGTGCGCAGATACTGTGCCTGAGTATTTTCTTCATTGGAAAATTGGCAGGGTAAAAAGGCATTGCCTTCGGCCGCCAGAGCCCCGCATTGGGCAATGCTCCCTAAAAAGCCGCCCTCTTCTTTGGACACCAGCCGAACTTCTCCGCCATAACTGCGGATCAGGTTTTTTCGTTCGTCACTCATCCAATCCGGCATGTAGATCACAACCGGATGTCCCAGACAGGTGCCGACGGCTGTAAAAGCGATTCCGGTATTTCCACTGGTGGCTTCGATAATCGTTTCCCCTTCATGGATCTCACCCTTTTCATACGCTTTTTTTAGAATATGCAAAGCCACCCGATCTTTGATACTGCCGGTAAGATTATAATGCTCTGCCTTGGCATAAACGCTACGGGATACGCCCTTATATAAAAAATTGATCTTTAACAAGGGGGTATTCCCGATGAGTTTTTCCAGTTCTCCAAATTTTTCTTGGTTATTCATTTACCTTTTCCTTTGTTGTATTTAGTTTGTGTCCCCAATGACCCAAGTCAAATAAAATTGGTGTCAAACTGAGGCCGCCATCCGTCAATGAGTACTCGACCTTTGGGGGTACCTCATGATAGGATTCCCGATGGACGATTCCGCATTCCTCCAGTTCCTTTAATGAGCTGGTCAGCATCATGCTGGTAATCCCGACGATTTCTCTTTTTAGTTCATTAAACCGCATCGTTTGACCGCCCAAGGTACAGATAATTGGGAGTTTCCATTTACCGTCAATCATTTTGAGGGCCTGTTTAATACTGCACTCCGGTTTCACACACGGATGATTCTGCTCCGAATCGACCTGATTGATCGGGCATGTTTCGCCATTTATACAATGGTTGTCTTTCATTTTTCTCTCCAACACTCAGAAATATAGTTCTAAGTCATAATTTACTACCTACTTGTTTTTTATTCTGGCATTGTTATAATCATACTAAAATAAACCAAATAAAGCAATGTTTATCAGGAGGTAAAGATGAACGAAGTAATTGAATTTCTAACTGACTGTGGTGTTTTCTTTCTCGCTACCGTTGAAGGCGACCAACCCAAGGTTCGTCCCTATGGATTTGTGATGGATTATGATGGTAAACTCTGTCTCTGCACCAATAATAAAAAACCCAGCTATGCTCAAATGAAGGCAAATCCGGCAGTGGAAATTTCGGCCTCAAAAGAGGGCAAGTGGATCCGCCTTAAAGGCAATGCCGTTTTCTGTACAACACCTGAATCTCAGGCCAAGGCTCTGGAAGCAATGCCTGGACTGGCTGGCATGTATACCGTTGGCGATGGCTTATTTGAAATCTTTGCCATCGAAAACGGGGTAGCGGATTTCTGTTCCATGGCTGGCGAAAACCACCAAGTTATTTTATAATCTACCCGATCATCAATTTATAAACGGCTCTATCTAAGCAGTCTGACCTTCAACTCAGACTGTTTTTTTATGCTGGCAGGACGGATTCTGCTATGCAAGTTTAAACAACCGTGCTAAAATAAAAAGCATCAATCCCCTAACTGCCCCCCACGATACTGAATCTAATTACCTTTTTATCAGTAACAACGATTTAAAACCCAGGAGGTTAATGAATGATTGTCGGTTTAACCAAAAATCAGCAGATTCCTACGGCAAAAATGAATCGCAATAGCGGTCGGGCCATTCGGGAAAGAATTCCATTTTCTGCCCAATCCGTTTTTCACCCTGTTGATCGTGATCCAGTTGCCATCATTGAGAGTCAGAACTATTTTCGGATTCCCGAACTGATTCCGCTGCGACACCAGAAAATGACGGCATCTCCTTTTGCTTTTTTCCGGGGAACAGCCCTGTTGATGGCCAATGATCTATCCCATCAGGCCCAGTCCGGCATTCACGTGACCATCTGCGGTGATGCCCATATTGGCAACTTCGGATTCTACGCTTCTCCGGAACGCCGACTGATCTTTGATCTCAACGACTTTGATGAAGCCGCTCCCGGCCCATGGGAGTGGGATTTGAAACGACTGATTACCAGTGTGATTCTTTGTGCCCATGACTTGGGCTTTGATAACAAAAAAATCCGTGAGGTTATTCTGCAAACCGCCGCCTTTTACCGCAAAGGTCTTGACCTGATGTCCGATATGACCTCCCTTGAACGCTACTTTATCCTGGGCGATGAGGAACTTTTTCTGAAAAGTTTTTCCGATTCCTCCCGGGAAGAGTTTGAAAAAATCATCAAAAAAGCCAAAAAAAGAACCTCTAATCAGGTTATCTCTAAGATGACCGAAACAGACCAGTTCGGCCGTCGGGTTTTTATTGAAAGTCCCCCGATTACCACCCATTTAGATCCCAAACTCATTGATGAAGTGGAACAGTATTTTCGTCAATATTTAAAAACCGTACGTCCAGATATTGAAATGCTCTTATCCCAACATGTGTTAACCGATATTGCCCAGCGCGTCGTGGGCGTTGGCAGTATTGGTACCCGCTGTTACCTGCTGGTGCTAACCTGTGAAGATGCAAGCCATCTTGTTTTACAGATCAAGCAGGCGAATGAATCGGCGATTACCCAATACAATCAGAAAAATTTCACCACCCCGGATACGCTTTCTCATGGCCTTGGCAATGGCTATCGGGTCGTTAGCCATCAACAGATCCTTCAGGCCGCTTCAGATCCTTTTCTTGGCTATTTTTCAGCCTCCGAAGGGATGGATTTTTACGTCCGTCAGTTTCGGGACATGAAAGGCACCGTCGATTTATCCGAACTGGATTTTGAAGCCTTTAAACAATACGTTATTAATTGTGGTTTATCCCTGGCCCGGGCTCATGTCCAAAGCCCTTATGCCAACTGGATTAATGGCTATTTAGGCACTGACGATGGGTTTGATCACGCTGTTCTTGACTGGTGCCTGGCCTATTCTGAGCAAGTTTACCGGGATTATGAAATCTATAAGCAAAGTCTGGCAAGTAACTAAATCCGCACTTCAATACTTGAAAATGTCCGTAAGCCGGGCATTTTTTCTTGCTTTTTATCCGAATATCCGTTATAGTGTTAATAATGGGATCTATCTCATTTATTCTTCGTGTGTTCGTGACCTTCCACACGTAAAACAAAACTAAAGGAGTTTTTTTTATGCGAAAAATCAGTGTTCTCTTTGTTACCCAGGCAGCGGTCATTGCTGCCATGTATGTGGTTTTAACCTTTGTGTCCAGCTCGTTGGGTTTGGCCAGCGGTGAAATTCAAATTCGGCTCTCCGAGATGCTTGTTATCCTTCCGGCATTTACACCGGCAGCTATTCCAGGTCTTTTTCTCGGTTGTCTGCTGAGCAATCTCTTAACCGGCTGTACCGTGATTGATATTGTCTTTGGCAGTCTGGCAACTCTCGTTGCGGCGATCATCAGTTATCAACTGCGCAACAACAAATACCCTATGGTTGTTGCCCTTCCGCCAGTTATTGCCAATATGATCGTGGTACCATTTATTTTAAAATTCAGCTATGGTGTTCCTTTACCAATCCCAGTCATGATGGCGACGGTGGGTATTGGCGAAGTGATTTCCTGTGTTGTTCTGGGATCGGTTCTTTACTTTGCCCTGGACAAGCGTCGGGTTATTTTTCATCAGAGTTAAAGCGATCTGTGCGATAGTACAGTCGATTCTTAAAGACAGGCCGGTGGCCTGTTTTTTTAATGACAGTCGTTTAAAAAAACAGCCGTTTAACTCGCTCATGCGGCACGTAGGCGTCGCGTCAGTCGCCAGATGGCTCCTTCCTTAAAAATATAAAAAGAGCCTTCGTCTCAAACGGCTCCTAAAGTTACTGCCGTCTAATGAATCCGTGCAACTCCGTCGCAGCTATCGCTGCGCCTCCGTTTGGGGCTTCGCCCCATAAAAAAATACAGATATAAACATTGATTTTCAAGCGAACTTGAATCAGGCTCATAACTTTACTGCCGTTTACTCGCTCATGCGGCACTTCGACTCCGCTACGCTGCGCCTCAGTCGCGTCAGTCGCCAGATGGCTCCTTCCTTAAAATATAAAAAATAGAGACCAAAAAACAAATAAAATTTGCTCTTTGGTCTCTATTTTTTATATTTTCGCCGCATGGCTCGTTGTTTCACGCAAAA
>NZ_MJUY01000014.1:0-56606 GCF_002237635.1 Acetobacterium sp. MES1 | reverse complement strand
ATCCGATCTGGGCCGGCGATACAGTGATCATCCCGCTTATCAAGTCTATATTCAGTTGTTATATAATAACCAGGATCCCATGGAAACCGATGAGTGGTGCGAACATATCTGCCGCCTCGCTAATGGCCACGATGATTCTGAGTATTAGCATTTAGTTACTACCGGTTCAGCTTCCGTGAGGGTGGATCTCACCCTCCGTGAAGCTGGGTCGAAATGATCGTGCAAATGGAGTTTGCCGGTCGGAATATACACTTGTCTCGAAAGGCACCCTGAATTAAATTTTACATTGTAAGCAATTTGCATACATCTTTCTATGTGAGTAGGCGTAATTAATCCAGGATGTCGCATTAAAACAACATATTTTAATAATTGTACAGTCAAAAAATAATAATCGCAGTTTTCTATATCAGGATTGTAAACATGAATATCTGATATTTCTAAACAGGCTAAAATATTTTGATTATAAAATTTTTCTTCACGTTCTAACTTTTGGGGATACTCTGTTTTATCCAGACTTTGAATTTCATCTGAACTTAATTTAGATAATCTCTTTCGCCTTGATACATCATCGGTGTTTACAGAAATCAAATAAAAAGCACTGTAACGTTCTTTGAAAAATACTGCTTCAAAAGGATTTCTTATCGCATCAATACAAATTAGAGTATGTTTGTTCTTTGCTTTATTATTTTTTCGTATTGCTTTTATTAAAGTATTTGTACGTTCTGCTAAAGCAAATATTTTTTCAGGATTAAATTCAGATTTAAAAGGATCGCCCGATGCTCTTATATTATTGCCTATCTTCTGAAATATATATGTATATAATTGAGCATCCTTTCCATTATCTTTTATATTGTAATCTGTTAGAATATTTTTCAATCGTGAAGCCATAGGAGGAATTTTATTAGCGTATGTATCGTATAATTTAAAATCATCTGAATTCTCAGAATGAACGGAATCAAGATCCCCTTTTATTTGATTTATGTCTGTTTTTAAATCCGAAAGACTTGTTAATATCTTTTCTTTAGCATCTGCTTTTTCCATAAAATCTGATAAGTATTTTTCAAACTCATCGTATCCTTTTTCAAATATGTAAGATGCAATAATACTACTGATTGAAATAATTTGAAATGGTCTCCATTTATTTTCGGGTTTATTTACATATTCATACAATATTGAATATTTTATTTCCTCGCTATCTTTAAAATCATAGTTCTTCGGCTTCCTTAATTTTAATTTTTTGAATTCCGGCTCTTTTAAAATATCTGCAACTGTTGTGCAACCTGAACCTGTTCTTCCTGTTAAACCAATAATAACAAAATCTTCTCTGTCTTCAAAAATTTTATTAATCGCCTCACACGCATTCAAAATAATATTTCTCCTTCCATTTTTTTTAATTTAGAACTTTTTTAAACATTTCTCTAGTTTCTTCAATTTTCATTATTGAAACTCTGAATATTCTTATGCGCTGAAATCGCAATTTCGGAAATTGAAAAATTAAGTTAGTGTGACTGGCATCAGTGCTTTATTTTTTACAAAGCCGTTAAGCTAGTCTAGCATTAGTCGCATTTACTAACTTCTCTATATTAATTGTATAGTTTTTACCAATTGACTTTAACCTGTTAAAAAAGCAGCTAATAACTCTACCGCACTCTCTTCCCCCGCCACATTCGTCCCCAGTTCTCCCCGGAAGGCTTTGCCGAGGATGGTTTTTTTGATGGTGTCAATCTGATCAATCTGGTCGCAGAGGTCTTTGGCGGCCTGTTCTTTTGCGAAGAGGTCGTCTAGGATACAAACTACTTGATTTTGCTCTACAAATGGTAGCATCATTATTTTCATCTCTTTTATAACTTTTAAGCTCAAAAAAGGTTGCGCTCCACCTTTGCTTATTTCTGCTAATGTCTTCTCTTTTGTATATTGTAGATAGTAATTTACATAATATGGATTAACATCCTCTTTCAATTTTAATATTGCCGAATTTTTAAATGAAAATTCGAAATCTACATCAATAACGGCTGAAGTACCAGAACCTGCTCCAATATTTACAAGTAAAATATCACCCTTTTTAGGATGCGCTTTATTATATAATTCTCTATGATTTTTTTCATCCATAAATAAACCACTGTTGAAATTAATACCTGTTTCTTTTACATTACCTGCCATAACATATGGATAACCTATATTTTGAGGACTTGGAGAATTATGAAAGCCATCTGTAATCTTTGTCGTGATATCAATCAGCTTTTTGTATTCTAAATGTTTCTGAATAATATGTTCTTCCCGCCACTTTTTTGTGAGGGCACCGGTAAAGGCCTGGTGGAGGATAGCGGCTTTGCGGGTTTCGAAGCTGTCCAGGGCCTCCTGGATCAGGGCTTTGGCCTGGTCCAGCTGGTCAAAGAGGCTTTCGATGCGGTCGACAATGCGCTGCTGTTCGGCCAGGGGCGGGAGAGGGATAGGCAATTCACCAAGATTCTTTCTTGTGATTCTTACTCTAGTAGTTCCGCGTGCTATGCTCATAGCAAGTTCTGTAAACCATGGCGTATTGAATAAATAATTTGCAAATTTTATGTTAACCAAGTTATTGTTACACCTCAATACCGCTACATCTACAACTGTGATACATTTGTAAGTTAATTTGGGAAAAATAAAACTTCGTACAATTGGTTCAGCCATACGCGAAATAAGGATGTCACCTTCAATCAACTCCTTACAACCCAATTCATCAAATTTCTCTGAATTAATGTGTTTTGATGATTTATCTAGAAAACTACCAATTCCAATATCAGAAAGTTGAATGAGTCTTACCTCACCATTTATGTCCATATTTTGACTAAGAATCCAATCCCCGTCAAAAAAGCCATTCTCATTGTTTTTTAGTTTATCCAGCCTCGTCCAAACCCAATTCCCCGGCACCTCATAAGGCTGCTCATCCTCCCTCACCAGCGCTGCCGCCAGCTTTTCCTCCACCGTCAATACCTGTTTTTTCTTGGCCATATCCTAGGCCTCCAGGGAGCGCAGCTCTTTTAAGACGCTCTGAATCAGATCCACGGCTTCTTCCAGTTTAGCCACCACCTCTTCGCCGCTTTCAATCGGGTCGGGCATATCCTCATAGTCGATGATGCTGTCATCCCGGATCAGGCCGAGATCAAGGCTGTCGTTTTTTTCCTTTATCTGCGCCCGGCTAAAACAAGAGAAACGCTCATCGCTAACGGCACTGCGGTCGTCCGCCGTATAGGCGGCAATAAAGCTGTCAAAATGGGCTTCGGTGAGGGGGCTGGTTTTGCCGAAGTTTTTCATGTTGGTGCGCAGGTCATAAAACCAGACTTCTTTGGTATTGTCTTTTTCGCTCTGGCCCCGGGTAAAGAAGAGCACATTGGTTTTAACCCCCTGGGCATAGAAAATCCCGGTGGGGAGTCTAAGGATCGTATGGAGGTTACACTTGTGCATCAGATCGGCCCGGATCGCGGCGCCGTCGCCGTCGGCAAAAAGCACATTATCCGGCAGCACCACGGCGGCCCGGGCTTTGCCGTCGGCTTTTAAGCTGCGGTAAATGTGCTGCAGAAAATTAAGCTGCTTGTTGGAGGAAGGAAAGGTGAGGTCGTCCCGGGTAGACCGCTCGCCCCCTTTCTTGGTGCCAAAGGGGGGATTGGTCAGGACCACATCATAATTCTTCATCGCCTTGCCGGCACTCGACAGGGTGTCGGCAAGCAGAATTTCCCCTTCAATGTCGTGGAGCATGGCGTTCATCAGAGCCAGGCGGTGGGTATCGTGAACCAGCTCGCAGCCGGAAAACGCCTGATACTTCTGAAAATCCTGCAACTCGGGAATATCAAAATACTCGTCGGTGGCATCCTTAACAAACCGGTCGGCGGCAATCATAAAGCCAAAGGTGCCGCAGGCGGGATCGTTGCAGCGTTCCCCGGGCTGGGGGGCAATCAGCCGGGTCATCACATTGATCAGGACCCGGGGGGTGAAATACTGGCCAGCGCCGGATTTCTTTTCGTTGGCGTTTTTCTCCAGCAGTCCTTCATAGAGATTGCCCAGGCCTTCTTCCTTGGCAGAGTACCAGTCCAGGGCATCGATATTTAAAATAATCTTTTCCAGATTCTTGGGTTCGTCAATGTTGGACCGGGCCCCGGCGTAAATCTCCAGAATCCGGCCGCTGGTTTCCTCGCCCAGGTGGGTTAAGAGCTGGTTGTAGAAGCGTTTCAGTTCAATCCCCTGTTTTTTAACCAGCTCCTCCCAGCGGTAGGCTGCCGGAATGGCGCCGTCGGTGCCGGTTTCTTTGGCCATTTTGAGAAACAAAATATAAGTCAGCTCGGTCACGTACTGGTGATAGGTGATGCCGTCATCTCTGAGCACGTTACAGAGATTCCAGAGTTTGGATACAATTTCCTGATTATTCATGATGCTGCGTTTCCTCCATCGTCATATAAATACTGATTCAGTTCGGTAATGATCTGACCCAGCTGGTTTTTAAACACCTTGTTGATTTTGTCAAAGCCGCCGTGATCTTTAAAAGCCCCGGTGTTAAAGGTGTCCGGCTCCAGAATGGTTTCGGCCAACAGGTTCTTTTCAATCCGGGCCAGCCAGTTTTCTTCCATTTTACTGAAATGATGCTGCTTTTTAAGGCGGGCCATGGCGTTTTTAATCCGGTCCTCGTGGCTGACTAACGCCGAACCCAGGGCCTGCTGGCGGATCAGGCTGATGATGTCAGCGGCAATGTCCTCATTGGTGACGGCCTTTAAGGCGCTGTTTAACTGGGCTTCGGTAAACTGATGGCGATCCAGTTCCAGTTTCAGGCTTTTTAAGCTCTCCCGGGTCATTTCTCCGGGGCTGGTGCAGACAATCTTCAAGGCCATGATCTTGTTTTTATTGTCGTTGATAAAGACCTTAAAGGCGTCCAGATAATCCTCGGGTCGGCTGCCGGCGCCGTAGCCCCGGGTGTGGCCAAGCAGTTCGTCCGCCGCATCGGAAATCACCACCGGACGGCTCCCCGCTTTGCTGTTTTGCTTCAGGATGGCAAAGAGATCGGCGGCCCCCTGCAGCTTGGCTTTGGCTTCCGCCACCGGCAGCTTTCTGATGGTTTTTATAAACTGCTCCGGAGAGTCCCCGCCGCAAAGGCTCGCAAACTGGGCCCGGGCGGTTTCATCCAGGCTGCCTTTGCCCCGCTGGAGCTTGGCCAGGATCATCTCGATCTGGTTTTTCTGCTGGGCTTCGGTGGGCAGTACCGCCAGCCCCGCCAGCAGATCCTCAAAACTGGTGCTGGGGTTTTTCACCACCGGTTTCATGGTGTTGTAGGGTTCTAGGGCTTCATAGACCCCCACCGGGTCATAAATATCAAAGTGGGTTTTGCCAATGGCAGGGCAAAGCCGGGTGGCCCGGCCCAGCATCTGTTCAAAGAGAATCCGGGATTTGACCCGACGCATAAAGATCAGGGTGGTAATTTCCGGCACGTCAATGCCGGTGGTCAGCAGATCCACCGTCACGGCAATGTTGGGGTATTTTTCGTTCTTGAAGTGCTTGATGGCTTCCAGCACTTTTTTCTTGTTGCCGCCGCCAACGCTGCCGGTAATTTTTAGGATGGCGTCATTATCCACCCCCATCGGCTCGTAAAGCTCTTTTAAAATATTAACAATCAGATCGGCGTGGTTGTCATCCACCGCAAAGACCAGGGTTTTACCCTCCCCTTCGGGGTCGAGATCATTGGCAATTTCGGCCAGCACCGTGCGGTTGAAGCTTTCGGTGATGACCTGGCGGTTGAACTGTTCCACCTCAAACTTCAGCTCGTCTTCCAGCTGGTCGCTGTTGACAATATCCCCGGTGACGGGATCGTAGATCACCAGGGTATCCCCGGGGTGATAGACAATCCCCCCGGTGGACAGTTTCGTGGTCAGGGTATGGGGGGCATCGTGATCGACCAGATAGCCTTCGATGACGGCTTCCCGGTAACTGTAGGAAAACACCGGCGGCCCGAAAATCTCGCTGGTGTGGAGGGCCGGGGTGGCGGTCATGGCCACCTTGACGGCATCGAAATAGTCGATGACAGCCCGGTATTTGCTGATGAAATCATCCTGGCTGCGATAAAGGATTTCATCCTCCCCCAGCTCCTTGTCGAGGATGTAGCCGCGGTGGGCCTCATCCACCACAATCAGATCGTAGTCCGACACCGCCGGGATGGTGTCCTCTTCGTTGTAGAGAATCCGCTTGACCAGGCTTTGAACCGTGGCCACGTGGATTCGGGTTTCCTTATCGATGGACCGGTCTTCGAGATTTTTAATGTTGTAAATGGCATCCAGGGTCAGCAGGTCTTCCAGTTTCACTTCCCGAAAGACATCCTGGGCCTGTTCCCCCAGGGCGGAACGATCCACCAGAAAGAGAATCCGCTTGAAGCGGCCGGATTTCAGAAAGCGGTAGATCAGCCCGAGGATGGTCCGGGTTTTGCCGGTGCCGGTGGCCATGGACAAAAGCACCCGGTCTTGCCCCGCCCGGACGGCGGTTTCGGCGGCGGCAATGGCCTCAATCTGATAGGGGCGCAGATTCAGGCCATTTTTGTCCGACAGAAAATCCCGGGACATGGCAGCCAGCGCCCCATTGGCCGCATCAAGATCCCGCTCCAGCAGCTCCATGATCCCCTGGGGGCTCATCCAGCCTTGGAGAGCCCTGGGGATGTTGGCATCCTTGCGGACATCCCGAAACCAGATCCCGGATTTGGTTTCCAGCTGTTTTAGGTATTTGCGGCCGTTGGTGGCAAAGAGAAAGGGGGCCTTGTAGCCATGCCAGTTGCCGATCAGGTAGGGGGCGTCGGCTTCCCGAAGGGTTTGGGCGTAGGACTTGCACTGGTAGTCAATCACCCCGGGGATATCCTTGGCGGCGCGCTTGGCCTCAATGATCCCGACCAGCTTTTCGCCGACAAAGAGGGCGTAGTCGGCATAGCCGCTGGTGCTGACATGGGAGTCGGTGGGCCATTCGGCAATGGCCTGATTTTTACCCTTTTGGGGGCGGGCGCCACTGGCGTAGGTGAGGTTGACGGTGTCGGCGTCCCAGCCGACTTTTTGCAGCTGAATGTCAATTAAATAGCGGGTTTCGGCTTCGCTTAAGGTTAGCTGACTGGCGGCACTTTGGGCCTGTTTGGCCCGCTGGGGACGGGTCGCCGGGGTCAATTGATCAGTTTTTGCGGCCTGTTGTTTAAGGGCTTCAATCTGGGCCTCTTTTTCGGCCAGGCTTTTTTTCAGGGCTTGGGCTTCGGCTTTTTGCTGATTTTGCCAGGCCTTCAGGGCCGCTTTGGCCTTTGCCGGATAAAGCTGTTCTTTACCGGCTCCCACCGGCGGCGGCAACACAAAAGGTTGTGGCTGGTAGGCCCAGTCGCCATAAACCTGCATAAACCAGACGCCCAGCTTCCAGCCCATCTCCAACAGCATGGCCGCCTCAGCAAAGCTGCCATAACCTTCATGGACGGCCCGATTCCGGGCTTTGCGCAGGCCATAAAGCAGATCGTCGAGTTCCGGGGTCAGCAGGCCCTCACGTTTTAGGGCTTTAATCCGGTTGGCATGGGTGTTGTCAGTCTCTGGTGGCGCCACCCCATCAAACTCCATCATCCGGTTGACGATGGTTTCGCCAAAAAGCCCCAGCTTGATGATACAGCTGTTGCTGTCACTATGGAGGTAGTCTTCGGCCAGGCTGCCGATGGTGGCCAGTTCCGGAAAATGATCCGTTAAAAAAGCGTAGTTGGACTTCATAAAACATCCCCTTCTGTATTGAATTCAATCGATTCCAATTTTCTCACTGCTTAATATTATACGCCCCCACCCCTCAAAAAACCAGTAAAATCACCGTTTTTCGCCACGTTCCTTCCCCCTATTCACTTTAAAAACATCGAACAGTCATTGCTTTGGGTGCAGTTTCCACAAACATTTTCGTAACGTGTAGGCGAACTGGCGATAGCCTGTACGCCGTACAGTGTAGAAAATGTTTCGTGCGAAACTGGGCCCAAAGCTCACGATACTGTCGCAATGACGAAAATTTATTTAGCAAATGACAAATTTTTAAGCGCCGCCGCCGATTTCAGCTCACTGAACCGCACCCCCTGATAAAGAAAGGCCAGCTCCAGGGGGCTGGCCGGTTCGTTAGGTTTCTTTCAAGAATAATTCTCCTCATCTGTTTTGTTATTGATTGTCGTCGTATCTCTTCTGCTGCTAATCAGCATCACTTTTTCCACTGATTGGCAGACGTCTTCCCAGGCAAATTCATTGGCATAGGGATTTTTCTTTTGGTAAGCCTGCCACAATACTTTCATCTCGGCACTTTCAAAAATCTCTTTTAATGTCATCTTTTGACGGGCTAGCAAATGTTCGCCCTGTCGCTGTTTGGCGGTCTGATATATTGCATTAGCGAGAATATCCGGATCAATTGGATGGAGTGTTGCATGCAAGAGAATATGCATATCGTAGTAGTCCCGCATCCGGGTGTTGTAGGAACCAAATGATAAAATGCCATGGTATTTTTCTGCTAAGACTGTTTCCAGATTATAAGCCCAGATTGAGATAGATCGTGCCTCAAACATTAAGGGATATCTATACATTATTTCTTTGGGTGTGATCGTATCGCCGGTTGTAATATCCACCTTAATGGGAATGCGCATCCGGTCAATTGTTGTTTCGATATAAACCCGTATCCCCGTGTAGTCACCCTCTTCGTGGATGGTTTCCAACTTTTTCAGAGCCATAATAATGTGATCGTCACAATCGATGGCCAGGATTTCGAGAATGATTTCTTCCAGCACTTCTGAATTTAAGGGGTAATTTTTCAGGGTCGTATCGATGTCGACGGTTGAACGGCTATCAATTCCCACCACCGAAGCAATCAGGAAACCACCTTTAAGGATAAAATGGTCACGAAACCGGGATAAGGCAATCCGCTCCAGAAATCGCTCCATCATATAATTTTTTGATAGAATCAGCGGATCAAGCTGCTTTTCTTTGGCCATATTTTTGATCTTATCTTTTATCTGGGTGGCTGTTTTCACATCAATACCTCCATATAGGCTTTAATCCGTTTTTCGACACCAAAGGTTCTGGCATAGTCCAGCAGCAAGGGCACGTTGCGATCTTTTTGCCGGAAATAACGTTTGACCGCTTCGGTAACCAGACTCAGATCCGACTGATAACGGTGACTAAGCAGATCGCAAATCGTCCGTTCCTGATTATAGCAGCGAATGTCCCGGCCAAAATTGGTTTTAACCGGAATAATTCCAATGGCATACCATTCTTTCTTGACACTGAAGACCTGGAAATTATCCTTTCTTAACCGGCTGGCATTATAACCAAAGGGCACGGTCACGGTAATCACCAGCGGGTCCCGGTCTGTCAGATCGAGAAAATAAAGTGCCGTTTCATGGGAATAGATCATTTTCTGATTAATGGCCTGTTTCCAGTAATAAACATCCTCCCAGGCATCCTCACTGAGGTAAACGCCGCGACTGAGGGCTTTAAGCCGCCCCGCTTTGACTGCTCTGTATAAATAGGTACGGGGAATGTTTTCACTTTCCACATCTTTTGTCAGAATCAGACCATCTCTTGCGATGATCAGTGACTCGAGTTTTTTCTGATAGTTCATTTCTTCACCTTTTTTCATTGATGCTATGATTATACCACGTGTATAGCACAAACGAAACCGCTGACACCGCATAAATTTCAGCTTCTTTTTTCTCACTATCAATGTGATCCGCTGATACTTCACAAAAATCGATGATTTTTTACTTTTTCGCCACGTTCCTTCCCCCTATTCACTTTAAAAACAGCAAACAATCATTGCTTTGGGCGCAGTTTCCACAAACGCTTTCGTAACGTGTAGGCGAACTGGCGATAGCCTGTACGCCGTACAGTGTAGAAAGTGTTTCGTGCGAAACTGGGCCCAAAGCACACGGTATCGTTGTAATAACAAAACTTTATTTAACAAATGTCAAATTTTTAAGCGCCGCTGCCGATTTCAGCTCACAAAACTGCACCCCCTGATAAAGAAAGGCCAGCTCCAGGGGGTAGTCCCGGGCTGCTCACCAAGCCCTGCCTTCCCCCCATCATCCCATCCCTGTCCTCACTAAAAAAAGTGCCACAACTAAAAGCGGTGGCACTTTTTTGATAAGCTGAAATTGTTAAGCCTTATCTGATCCTTGATCGTCGCTAAAAATTCAAGATAAAGGTACTGAGATCGCTTCCCCCGGGACCGGCAAAAGTGACACTGAGCATTGAAGCCAAGCCCGGTTTAATCCAATAGCGCTCGGTTGTAATGGCCCCACCAGCACCTTCGGCCTCACTCACCACGATCCCGTCTTGTCCCAGGATACTTTTAACCTCGTCGTAGGTCATCCCTTCGATAATCTTTTCGGCTTGCTCCTCGGTTATCCGTTGATCATCCGTCGCTGCGATGATATATTTTTCGGTCCCGATCAACTTTTTAGATAAAGCAACCTTGGGACTGCCATCGCCGAGACTCCGTTCCATAAAAATGACGGTCACCCCATTACCATTTTCATCCACATAATCAAACGCCCCTTCCACCGGGGATGTCGGGGT
The DNA here is from genome assembly GCF_002237635.1 of Acetobacterium sp. MES1. Lineage (NCBI taxonomy): Bacteria > Bacillati > Bacillota > Clostridia > Eubacteriales > Eubacteriaceae > Acetobacterium > Acetobacterium sp. MES1. The sequence continues at coordinate 46,038 of NZ_MJUY01000014.1, read as the reverse complement.
GACACCCAATGCCGCATCGACTTCCGCTTTGGTCTGGCCGATTTGCACCTTGTTGAAAAAATCACTGACATTTTCGCCAGCCTGATCCGTGCTCTCTTTTTCCGTCGTCTGTCCAGCCACTTGATCAGAGCTGTCTTTTTGCCCCGCCGGCTGACCGCAGCCGGTTAGTAGAACCAGTGAACAAAGCAACACAAACCCGATCAAACCCCAGTTTTTAGCACTAACCTTCATCATCGTGCACCTCCTGTAAAATTAGTTTATGGTGTTTATGTTATACCCCGTTTCCAGCTGATTAATCATCACCACCCCACCCATTCAAGCTGATTTTTTACCCAAGGCTACCTACCTGTGCTATAATCAGATTAACATCCGCAACCGTTAAGGATTCCTTTACGGTGATTATCCGGGTGGTTCAGAAGAACCATCCCTGGCCTGTCAAAATTTATTTATGCGGCCCAGAGGATGGCTTCCCCTTCCTCCCGCCTGATGAAAGGTGGTAATATGTTAGCTAAACTGGAATCGCTTCTGCGCGACAATTCCCTCTGTGTTTTATGTACCGAAGCCGCGGGCAACCCCTATTGCTCGTTGATGACCTATCTGCCCAGCGACGATCTGGGGACACTTTATCTGGTCTCCACCCGGGAGTCGCGCAAATTTAAGAATCTGCTGGCCAATCCCCGGGTCAGTATCCTGGTCGATAGCCGCCAGCACCAAGGCCAGGGAGCCAACATCGTTTCGGTGACCTTTGCCGGTTTATTTACGCCCCTGACCGATGCCAAAGTCCTCCCGATCAAGACCACGTTCGCCGAAAAACATCCGGAACTGGCAGAAATTCTTAATCATCCCGACAGCCTTGTCTTTGCGATTAAGCTAACGTCCTATCTGCTGCTCGATGGCCCGGTGGCCGCTGAGCAGGGTGAATTATAAGTTTACCGCTTTATAAAAATAGCGAGGTCTAAGCTTAACCGCTTAAACCTCGCTTTTTTTTAATCCTGATAATGTCCTTTGAGCGAAAGAATATAAATATTTCCATCTTCATCCAGGGCATAGACCAGACGGTGTTCCAAATCGATGCGCCGGCTCCATGCTTTACGATACTTCAGGGGCTCAGGCTTACCAATTCCGGTATAGCCATTTCGTTGAATATCTTTTAGCAATTCATTTATTCTCCGCAACATCTTTTTATCGGTCAATTGCCAATAGAGATAGTCTTCCCAGCCCTTATCCGAAAAGGTCAGATTACTCATCAGCCAGCGCCTCTAACTCGGCCATTGATTTGACAACCACTTTGCCCTGTCTGACTTGTTCGATGCTGCGGTCAATCATATCAAGATATTCGGCATTACGGGCCGTTCTCATGATTTCGTTGTATTTATCCAGGCTCATAATGACCACATTCTTTTCATCCTTACGGGTTACAATGACAGTCTCATTTTCGTCGGTGGCTTTATCACAATAATCTTTTAACTTACTGCGAATGGTTGAATAATTTACGGCTAACATTTTTTCCACCTCATATTCTTATTTGTACTATATCTTGTACAAATAATTGTACCATGCTACTCATCATCTGTAAAGCCTACTGCTTCAAATTTAAGAAATGGGCTTTTTCCCTTTCGGTTTTTTTACTCCACAATCACCGCCACCCCATCGGGGATCACCGTGACGGTGGCGGCTTCATTGTTCAGATACGCTCTTGCCATTGCCAGCGCCGCATTGACATCCTTGGCCGGGGTCATCTGGAATTCTTTAATCATCTCATCCGGGGCAGCCGAGATATAAATGACCTTGGCTTTTAAAAGAATCCGAGCCAGGATCTGGGCTTCCCACTGATCGGGGATGGTTTCGTTGCGGGGGGTGCTGACAAAACCGGCCAGCATTTTTTCCAGATTTTTCTCATCCCGGAAGGTGTTAAAAAAGGCGGCGCCACCGTGGCCATCGCCTGACTTGGCCAGCATGATAATCACCCCGCCGGGCTTGACGGCGGCTTCAGCAGCGGTCATTCCTTTCACGGCCTGATAGATGTTCTGATCCAGCGGGTAGCCGCCGTTGCTGGTAATGACGATATCGCTGGGGGTTGCCTTGACCTTGCAGAGTTTTTCCAGAAAGGTCCGGCCCTTGATGTGGGCGGCATCGCAATCTCCGGCGACGGCATAGATCACCTCTTTTTCGGAATTGATCACGACATTGACCACAAAGGCCAGCTTGGCGGTGCGGGCAGCGTAGAGCATATCGATATGGAGGGGGTTGCCCTCAATCACCCCGGTCCGGGCCTTGGGATGGGCAATGAATTCACCGCAATGATTGGCCAGCACACTGACCCGGCTGGCAATGCCCGGCAGCACGCTCTTCCGGCCGCCGGAAAAACCGGCAAAGAAATGGGGCTCAATAAAGCCTTCCGAAACCAGCAGATCAGCCTCCGCTGCTAACTTGTTGATGATCAGCGCCCCGCCGGAGGGCAAGGTGCCAATTTCCACCAGGCTGCTGTCATCGCCGGAATCATGGACGACAATCCGCTCCTGATCGACGATGGTTTCGCCAAATTTGGCGACCAGTTCCTCCCGGGTAGTCAGGCGGTGAAAACCGGTGGCAATCAAGATGGTGATCTCCGCATCCGGATTGCCCCGACGGATTTCTTTTAGCATCTGCGGCATAATAATTTTACTGGGCACCGGCCGGGTATGGTCACTGGCAATAATTACGATCTTTTGTTTGCCCACGGCCAGCTGACAAAGCTTATCTGAGCCCTCGGGGTTGGCAATGGCTGCTGCCACCAGCTCGCTCTCAGTTTGCTCGGGATGATAGTCTTCAATCTGAGAGAGCAACACGCCATTTAGGCACGCCTCATCAAGCACCAACGCTTGTTTTTCTTTTCCATAAGGTATTTTGATTTCCATAAACGTTCCTTTCTGATTAGACGAAAGACATTAACAGAATTCTAATTTCTGCTAATGTCTTAACTTTCCAAGATGACTTCTCTTTATTTAATTTTTCTTTTATTTGATATCAGTTGAGTTTAAGTACTTCATCGATTCATATGGCATTTGAGCAGTGACGGGCGATCACGGATCGCCCCTACATTGCACTATTTCATTCAACTGATACGTTACTTTTTTCATTTGACATACGAATTATCCAAAGGTGCTCAACAGCCCGACAATCAGCGGCGCTCCGAAATAGACCACCAGTCCGATGATGATGACATAGACGGCGCAAACCTTCATCGTGGCCTGGAGAATCTTGCCCTCGCTGCCAATAATCCCGGTGGCGGCGGTGGCCACGGCAATACTCTGGGGTGAGATCATCTTGCCGGCGGTGGCACCAGCGGTGTTGGCGGCGGCCAGCCAGTAGGGACTCATGCCGATGGCGTTGGCGGCCTCGACCTGAAGCCCGCCAAAGAGGACGTTGGCGGATGTGTCACTGCCGGTAACAAAGGTCCCCAGGGCCCCGATCAGCGGCGCAATCAGGGGGTAGAAATCGCCGGTGACCAGCACCAGAATCTGGGCAATGACGCCAATCATGCCGCTGTAACCCATCACCTTGGCCAGCGCCACAATCGACATGATCGTAATCGCCGATTTAAACATCTGCTTGACGGTTTTGCCAAGGATCGTAGAAATCGTCCCGAACTTGACGCCTTGAATCAGGCCGCCCAGATAGGTGGCGATGATAATCAGGGTTCCCGGGGTGGCCAGCCAATAGAAGGTCATCGGCTTGCCGTGGGGGCCGGTGTAAATCTGCACCGTGGTGCTGACTTGTTTGAGCAGCCCGTTGATGGCCGGGAACAGCGACGAACAGAGAATAATAATGGCAAAGACCAGAATAAAGGGAAGCCAGGCCATAACGGCGGTCTTGAGCGGAATCTTTTCGATATTTTTAGCAGCGGTATCCTTATAAAAGACCTTGGCCATGGTAATCACCACCGCCATACAGATGACCGAGCCGACAATCGCTGGCAGTTCGGCGCCTAAATACTTGGCGACAAAAATCTGCGGTAAGCCGAAGGATAAACCGGCCATTAGGGTAATCAGGAAGACCCCTTTGATGGCTTTGACACTTTTGCCGGTAATGCTGACCAGGATGAAAGGAATAATCACGATCATCACAAACAACTGGATGGCAATGGTAAAGGACAAATCGTTTACATTGAGGCCCGTCACCGAGGCCAGAGTGCTGACCGGCAAGCCAATGGCCCCGAACGCCGTCGGAGTGGTGTTGGCAATCAGACAGATTATGGCAGCAAAGACTGGGTTAAAGCCCAGTGCAGCCAGAATGCTGGCGGGAATCGCCACGGCGGTACCAAAACCGGCAATGGCTTCCAGAAAACCACCAAAACCCCAGGCCAGAATTAAAACCAGAATCCGCTGATCGGTGGAGACCGAGCTCATCATTTTTTTAATGGTTTCCATGCCGCCGGTGTGGGTGACCAGGTTATAGGTAAAAACGGCCGCAATAATGACCAGAAAGATCGGCCAGATCGCCATCGCCGCCCCTTCCAGGGCAGCCGTCAGGCTATCGAGTACCGGCATCTGCCAGACCAGAATACTGAGTCCAATGGTCATCGCCAGGGCAATTGGACAGGCCTTCTGGCCGGGGATCTTTAAGACCCCCAGCGAGACAATCAGCCAGATCACCGGGATCAGGGCGATAAAGAAGAGTAACAGGTTATCCATATGCCCTCCTACATCTGACAGACTTTTTTAGGATTTAAAAGGTTTTTCGGATCAAAGGTTTGTTTAATGCCAGCCATGAGGGCCAGATGTTCTGTGCCAAAATCGTTGAGCAGATATTGTCGTTTGGCATAGCCGATGCCGTGTTCGCCGGAAACCAGTCCGTTAAAAGTCAGGGCCTTGGCATACATCCGGTCCATCGCTTCGTTAAGCTTGGCTTCCCATGCCTGTTGGTCAAGCTGGTCCCGACAGACATAGATATGCAGGTTGCCGTCACCGGCATGGCCAAAGCTGGGAATCCGAACATCCATTTCGGCAGCCAGTTCATGGGTAAACTCAATAAACTCGGCAATCCGATTTCGCGGTACCACCACGTCGCACTCATCCATTTCGGTGGTCGAGGCTTTAATCGCTTCCAAAAAGGCGCCCCGGGCTGACCAGACCGATTCTTTCCGCTCGGCGGTATCAACAATATAGACATCTTTGGCGCCTTCTGCCAGACAAAGGTTTGCCACCACTTCGTATTCGGCTTCCACCTGTTCCCTGGAGTTGCCATCAAAGGTCAAGAGGATGTAGGCATTGCTGGAAGAATCGGGGAATTTTTTACCGAGGAAATCTTCAGCAAAGAGAATCGTCTGGCGTTCCATAAATTCGATGGCCGTCGGGATCGCCTTGGATTTGATGATCTTGGGCACAATTCCGGCAGCATCGCTGATATTATCAAAGGGAATCAAGAGGCTTAAGGTCATCTTGGGCAGCGGCAGCAGTTTTAAGATCGCTTTGGTGATCACACAAAGGGTGCCTTCGGAACCGATCACCAGATCCTTTAAGCTGTAACCGGAGCTGTTCTTAACAATTTTACCCCCCAGCTCGATGATTTCGCCATTGGATAACACCACGGTCAGGCCCCGGACATAGTCCCGGGTAACACCGTATTTGACAGCCCGCATCCCACCGGCGTTGGTGCTGATATTACCGGCAATGGTCGCCGATTTTTCACCGGGATCGGGGGGGTAAAAAAGATCGTGCTCTTCCACAAATTTCGACAGTTCCATTAAGAGGACGCCGGGTTCCACGGTAACGGTCAGGTTTTCTGAGTCCAGCTCAAGAATGTTATTCATCAGCGTGGTTTCTAACATGATCCCGCCAAACAGTGGCACACAGGCCCCCACCAGGCCGGTACCGGACCCCCGGACGACGACTGGGATATTATGATCATAGGAATATTTCATGATTTTAGACACTTCTTCGGTGGTGGTGACTTTGATCAGCACTTCCGGATAGGAATGAATGCTACCCAGCTCATCATGACTAAAATCTTCACCAATCTGATCGCCAACAAAAATCCGTTCGGCGGGAATCAGGGCCTTTAAAAAATCGATATCGTTTGTTTCCACTTTTTTGTAATTCATCTTAGCCAACCATCCTTTCTGGTGTTTCCATGGCTTCCGGCATTGCCACGGTTTTCCCGGCGGCAGCACTTTCCGGATCGGCAATCATTTTTAACAGTTCCGGAATGACCTCATAGAGATCGCCGACCATGCCGCAATGGGCAATGTTAAAGATCGGTGCTTTAGGATCATTGTTCACGGCAATGATATATTCTGAATTCTGCATCCCGGCAGCAAACTGAACGGCCCCGGAAATCCCCAGTGCGATGATCAGTTTCGGTTTCACGGTTCGGCCGCTGAGGCCAATCTGCAGGCGGGCATCAAACCAGCCAGCTTCGATACCAGGCCGGGTACAGGCCACGGTGGCGCCGATTTTTTCAGCAAACTCATGGATCATCTCCAGATCCTTTTCGCATTTCACGCCCCGGCCAACGGCCACAATGGTTTCAGCTTCCGACAGGTCAATCCCTTTTTCTTTTTTAATGACTTCCAGCACCGAAATGGCGGATACCAGCTTGTCTTTGCCAATTTCCATCACTTCCACGCTGCCCCAGGGATCAGCGACCCGTTCCGGAGCCGAGAAGACTTTATAACGGACGGTACAAAACTGAGGACGGGTGTTTTCAGTAACAATCTGGGCCATGATATTGCCGCCAAAGGCTGGCCGGATCTGAACCAGATCGGTATTGTCTTTCATTTCCAGAATGGTGCAGTCGGCGGTCAGGCCAGTGCGGTAACGGGCAGCCACCCGGGGGGCCAGCGACCGGCCGACGTTGGTAGCACCCACTAAAATCGAAGACGGTTTAACCTTTTCGATAAAGTCTTCCAGGACGTTGGCATAGGGTTCAATGACAAAATGCTTGAGTTCCGGCTGATCATAGACAAAGACCTTATCGACCCCGTAGCTAAGCAACTCACTGGCTTCGGCCGTGATGTTGGTGCCCATAAACAGGGCGTAAACCGGATGACCGATGACGGCGGCCAGTTCCCGGGCCTTGCCAATCAGTTCAAAGGTAACCGGATGAATCACTCCTTCAATGTGATCGACATAGACGGTAATACCCTTGTAGAGGCTTTTGTCGATACTGATTTTTTCGTCTTCTTCGAGTTCCAGCACCCCGGCGGGGCCGTTTTTTAAACACATCTTGCACATTTTACAGGCGGCGGTGACTTCCAGACGAGCGTTTACATATGAAAAGGCATCAAAGGGGCAAATCTCTGCCAGTGCCTCAAAGGTTTTCTGATCGACGTTTTCGGTAATTATTTTAATTCCTGCCATGATTCTATTCCTTTCCTGCCTAATTCTCTTTACTCAGATATTTTTTTTCAGTCAAAATGCCATGAAGTGCCTGGGCCAGCACGGTTCCATCGCCCTCAAAGCTTACTTTTTCAACATTACTTTCCGGTGGGAAGATCCGCTCCACCTGGGTCGGCGACCCGCTGAGACCATATTTTTTGGCATCGGTGTCGTACATATCCTTCAGGGTCAAAACGGTAATTTCGGGATTTTCGGAAATTTCCAGTTTTCGTTTATAAGATGGCAACCGGGGGGTGTAAATGTCCTTGTCAACCGTGATCAGACAGGGGTATGGGACCCGTTGGATTTCTAAGGATTCTTCCATATTCATTTGCAGAGTCAGGCCCGCTTCATCGGCCACCAGAATTTTAATGACGTTGGTGACGTGGGGAATCCCCAAAAATTCGGCCATTTCCGGACCGACCTGGGCAGTGTCGCCATCAGTGGTCTGCTTGCCGCAGATGATCAGATCAAAGTCGCCCAGTTTTTTGGCACCCTGAGCCAGGGTATAGCTGGTGGCAACGACATCGGCACCGCCAAATTTTCGGTCTGATAATAAACAGCCAGAGTCGGCGCCCATATAGAAGGATTCGAGTAGCACCTCTTTACTTTGCATCGGCCCCATCGACAAGGTCGTAATGGTGCCGCCCAACTCTTCTTTTAAACGGAATGCCGTTTCCAGACCATATAAATCATAGGGATTGAGCTTCGATTCAACCCCATCCCGAATCAGAACCCCTGTTTCCGGATCCACTTCGACGTTGGACGTGCCGGGAACCTGCTTGATACATACCAGTATTTTCATACTCACCCTCCATAAAATAAAATTGATTATTGCGAGCTGCCGTGAGCTTTGCGCCCCGTTTGACAAACGCCTGATTCTACTAATCGTTGTTTAAGTGAAGACCGCTGCGAAATTTTTTTTGCTGTCCGTTTCGGCACAGACAGCAAGGACTTCACTCCTGGTGGACAAATTTCGCCGTCAACTGAATTTTCCGTTGACGAAAACTGTTTAACCCTCTTAAACCCATTCATAAACCACTTGACAAAATTCTGATAAAATTCTACTATTGGTCTGGTGGTCAGACCACTAACCTGTTGCCATTATATGTCTTTCGTAAATCTTTGTCAAGTAATAAAATAACGTTTTCAGAAATTATTTATTTGCCGACAATTGATATTTTGAATTTTAAAAGCGGCTGTGGTAAAATGATGTATTATGATGTTTATAAAAAATTGAATGAAATGAAGTGACTTTGCGATGTTTAAAGAAATAGCCCATACGAAAATCTATTTGCAGATCCTCGAGCAGATTAAAGAGAATATTATCCGGGGAAATTTAAAAAGCGGCGACCGCCTGCCCTCGGAACGGCAATGGGCGGAACAGCTGGGGGTTTCCCGGGCGACGATCCGGGAGGCCATCCGGGCCCTGGAGATGATCGGTCTGGTGGTCTGTCAGCAGGGCGAAGGCAATTTTATTGCCGAGAATTTTGAAGATACCCTGACCCAGCCGCTGACGATTATGTTCTGGCTCAGCAACGGTCAGCTCAGCGAGGTACAGGAGCTGCGGCGGGCCCTGGAAACGGAGGCGGCCAAGCTGGCGGCGAAAAAAATGACACCGGAACGGTTTGCCAGTCTGGAAAAAATTTGTGATGCCATCGAAACCGAAACCGACGAAACGGTTCGGGCCGAACTGGACAAGCGCTTCCACTACGAAATCGCCCTGGCTTCGGAAAACCGGATGATCCGCAATGTTCTGCAGTCCTCGGCAACCCTGATTGAAGCCCTGATCAAGGATATCCGGATTGCCATTCTCGATGATCCCGACCGGGGACCGGTGATTGACACCCAGCACCGCCATATCTTAAACGCCCTGAAAGCAAAGGAGCCCTTAAACGCCGCCTTTGCCATGTCCCAGCATATGGATCTGATTGACGGCTTTGTGGCCGGGCTGGAAATTGATGAACACTGATTTAATGGTTTAAACGAAAAAAAAGCCGGATGGGGTTTGCCATCCGGCTTTTTTATCGTTTTTTTGACTATACCAATGCTTCAAATTTATGCAGAAAGTCGCGCAGGACCGTTTCAATGACCGCGCAACCACCCACTGTATCAGATTCGATGTTCAGTGGCATAATCGGGTCATGGAGGGACATCCGCAGCAGGCACCAGCCGTTTCCGGCGGCCTCGTCACAGCTGACCCGGACCCCTTCATAGTTGGGATCGACCACCGTCCAGCCGGGTTGGCTGGCAGCGAAGGCGGCAAACTCCGTCAACACGTTTTCGCCATAGGCTTTAAATTCACCCGTCATAATTTTTAAGCGGATTTCCTTAGCTTCCACCGGTTCTTTTAAACCGGCCAGAAAAGAACTGATTGGTTGGCCGGCCTTAAACAGCTCGGCAAACTTGATCAGCGCCATGGTGACCAGATAGGCCCCGTCATCGAGAAAATAATTTTCTTTAATGGCCCCGTGGCCGCTGGTTTCCATGGCCAGGTGGGTTTCGATGCCCTCGTTATTTAAGCGGATGGCCTCATTAATGACGTTTTTATAGCCCCGTTTAAAGCGGTGATGGTGACCGCCATGGCTCTCAATAAAGGCCGTTAAACCGGTGGAGGTAATCGAATCGGTAACAATTGTCGAGCCGGGATAGTCAGATAAGAGCATGCTGGCAATAAAGGCGATAAAGCCATTACGGTTGATGGCGTTTCCTTTTTCATCAATAATCGCCGCCCGATCGACATCGGTATCAAAGATGATCCCCAGATCGGCCTGATTATCCAGCACCGCTTTGGTGATATGGGCAATAGCTACGGCATCCTCGGGGTTGGGCACATGGTTGGGGAAATGGCCATCAGGCTCCAGATACTGGCTACCGGTGGTGTCGGCGCCCAGCGGCTTAAGCACCTGACTGGCAAAAAATCCCCCGGCCCCGTTACCGGCGTCAACCACAATTTTGGCCCCTGCCAGGGGCTGCTCGCTGCCAGTTTTGGCGCGGATAATGTTTAAGATACTCTGGGAATAGCTGGGTAAAAAATCGTAGTCCCGGGCCTGTCCACCCGGAGTAAAGCTGGTTTCAATGGTCTCGGCCAGCGTCAGAATTGCTGAGATATCTTCTTTATTGAGGCCGCCCTCTTTGGTGAAAAACTTCAGTCCGTTGCGGTTAAAGGGCAGATGACTGGCAGTAACCATCACCGCCCCATCGGCCTCGATAACCGGATCGAGGGTGGTCATAAACATCGCCGGGGTGGTACTGATGCCGCATTGATAGACCTGGTGTCCCCGACTGACCAGCCCCAATGCCACCGCCTGGGCGATGTGAGGCCCGGACAGTCGGCTGTCACGGCCAACGGCAAAGGTCAGCAGGGTTTTCCCCAGCTTTTGCTCAAGCCAGGTGGCAAAAGCAAAGGCTATTTTCATGGCCATGTCCTGGGTAAAATTAACGGCCTCGCCGGGAATCCCCTCCAGGGCCACCCCCCTAACGTCAGAGCCATTTTGTAATTTTTTAATATCTTTAATTTCCATGTTGTTCTCCTGGTTATCAATCACCCGTATCAATCGGGCCTTTTAGCCAACGACGTAACCAGGCCTTTTAGCTAACCAAAGAGGCGCACATGACGGCTTTGATCGTATGCATCCGATTCTCGGCCTCATCAAAGACCTTGGAATGCTTGCTGCGGAAAACCTCATCGGTGACTTCCATTTCGTCCAGCCCGAATTTTTCTTTAACTTCCCGGGCCACCGATGTTTCCTGGTCATGGAAGGCCGGTAAACAATGCAGGAAGATCACTTCGTCATTGCCGGTGGCCTTAATCATTTCCATGTTCACCTGGTAGGGCGATAACAGTTTGATCCGCTCGGCCATCTGATCTTCTTCGCCCATGGAAACCCAGACATCGGTATAGATGGCGTCAGCGCCCTTGACGCCAGCATTGATGTCAGCGGTCAGCGTGATGGTTCCACCGGTTGTTTCACAAAGGGTCTTCATTTCAGCAACCAAGGCTTCTTCCGGGAATAATGATTCGGGCGCTACCGCCACAAAATGCATTCCCAGTTTGGCACAACCGATCATCAGGGCGTTGCCCATGTTGTTTCTGGCATCGCCGACATAGACCAGGCGTTTGCCTTTAACACTGCCGAAATTTTCCTGAATGGTCAGCATATCGGCCAATACCTGAGTCGGGTGATCCAGATCGGTTAAGCCGTTCCAGACTGGTACCCCGGAATGCTCAGCCAGCATTTCGACCGTCTCTTGTTCAAAGCCGCGGAATTCAATACCATCATAAAAACGACCCAACACAATGGCTGTATCCTCGATCGATTCTTTTTTCCCCATCTGACTGTTGGTTAAAAAGGTGACATTGGCCCCTTCGTCAAAGGCCGCCACTTCAAAGGCGCAACGGGTTCTTGTTGAGGTTTTCTCAAAAATCAGTACGATATTTTTACCTTTAAGCAGTTCGCCCACCACTCCTGATTTTTTCTTGGCTTTGAGTTTGGCGGCATAATCAATCAGATATTGGATCTCCGCCGGGCTAAAATCTTTTAATGTCAATAAATGACGTCCTTTTAAATTCATCACGTTTCCTCCGTTTATCGCTTGTTAAGCTTTTTTATAAATTCATTTTTTTCAAAATCAAAACCCGTCCCGATACAAGGGCATGGTCATGCAGCGGGGGCCGCCCCGGCCACGAACCAGCTCGGAGGCTTCGATGCCAATCACTTCGATGCCATTTTGAGTAAGTACCTCATTGGAGCGCTCATTCCGGGCATAGGCAACAATCACCCCCGGGGCAATCGCCAGGGTGTTGGTACTGTCGTTCCATTGTTCCCGGGCAGCTGCCACCGGGTTACCACCGCCACTTTCAATCAGGTTAATGGTTGGCAAGCCAAGCACTGCTTTCAGGGCTTCTTTAAGACTGTCATGCTTCTGATAATTGAGATAGTCCCCTTTTCCCGGCGTCATAATCACGGTTTCCACCTGCTCCAGAATCCCCGGGTAAACAATGAATTTATCGACGTCCACCATTGTAAAGACGGTATCCAGATGCATAAAGGCTCGGTTGCTGGGAATTTTTACGGCCAGCACCTTTGTGATCCCAATCTCGGCAGCAAAGAGGTTTTTGGCCAGTTCTTCCACCCCCTGAACCTCGGTCCGTTCACTGCAGCCCACCGCCACTACCGTCGGGCTTAAAATCAGGATGTCGCCGCCTTCCACCGAAAAGAAGTTGGTATCCTGGTAAAAGGTTTTATTGTCACAGTTTTTAAACAGCGGATGATGCTCATAAATCGCTGCCAGATAGCGACTTTCCCGTTTGCGGGTGCGGGTGGCCATGGCCGAAATCACCATTCCGTCATGAATGGTCACCGCCGGGTCGCGCATGAAATATAAATTCGGCAGCGGGTTTAAATAAAAGGCATAAGGTTCCGGGCCTTTTAAATAATCGGTCAAGACCAGATGCCGTTCCAGATGATCAAGCTGCTTTTGCAGCACTCCCGCAATCAACGCATCGCCCAGAGCATTGCTGTCGAGAGACATCAGGTATTCATTTAAAAACCCATCGATATAGTTGCCCGATGAGGGATTTTTATCAATCACTTCAGCTATGATGCTTTCCCGGACTGAGGTGTCTTTTAGTATATCTTTTAGCAGATCCTCAACATAGAAGACTTCGGACCCCCGTTTTCTTAAGATAGCCGCAAAGGCATCGTGTTCCTCCTGCATCCGCTTAAGCCAAGGGATATCTTCAAATAAAAGTTCTTTTAGCGAATCCGGGACAATCCGTTCCAGTTCTTTACCTGGCCGATGGAGCAACACCTTTTTGAGCTTGCCAATTTCCGATTCGATTTTCAGGTTCTTATCATTCATTTTTTTATCTCCAAAATTTTCAATACCCGGTTATTATACCATCGGTTTGCTAAAAAACCTACTAGAATTACGCAAGATTGTCGCAACAAAAAAAGAAGAACCGGAGTTCTTCCCTTTATGTGAATCGTTTATCTTGTCGTTATGAAACCAACAGTGCCCCATCCGCTTCATTCTCATCTAGTAATACAATTTTCACACTCTGAGTTAAGAGATCGGAATAACTAAACGATAATTTCTGTTCTTTCCGTTGATCTTCTTGAACCCGGACGGTAAAAATACTGGGATAAGTGCTTTCAATTACCCCTTCTTTTTGGTAGAGTTTTTTCTTGCTTTTATGTGCTTCAAGTTTGACTCGTCTGCCCAGATAATTTTCCACCTCGCGTCTAATGTCCATAATCGTAGCTTTTGGCATGAACTTCACCTCTCTGTGGTTTTCTCTATGTCAGTATACCACAGATTAAAGCAAAAGTAAAATTTTTTATTATAACAAGACCTGCTTTTATTGTCAATATGTAAATTTGATTTTCGTTTACATCTTGTTTAACGTTTACATGTTTTCATTGCTGAACTTTTTTCCGTGCTTTAGCGATGTTTTTTCTTCTGAGCATCCGGGTTGGGGTCCGGGTGTTCATTAAATACCGAGTACATTTCCCGACCGTAACGCAGGGCATCGACAATCCGCATCGGGTTATGGAGCCAAATGGCATCTTCCAGCTTGGTCAGAACTTCAAAAGATTCAAAGCCCCAGGTACATAAAACCGGCAGCATTTCGGCTCTGATCGCGGTTTCATAATCGACAGTGGAATCCCCGACGTAAAGACATTGCTGGGGTGTCAGCCCCATTTTGGCCACCAACTCCAGGGACACCGCCGGATTGGGTTTTCGCAGGGCATCTTTGGTAAAGCCCCGGACATCCACATAATCATACTGCCCTAGCAGGGCTTTAACCAATGTTTTGGCCTCAAGATCAGGCTTGTTGGTACAAACCGCCCAGGGGATATCATTGGCCTTAAGATAATCAAGCAGTTTGGTAATCCCCGGGTAGGGTTTGGTTTTTTTTAAATAGTTGGCGGAATACTCCGACCGTACCATCTCTGTCAACTTGTCAACAAAGGCTTCATCATCCCGATACTTTTCCGGCAAGGCATCCCGGGTCAGATTTCTAAGCCCTCTGCCAATAAACCGTTTTCCCACTTCATAGGAATGGGTGGGAAATTGATGATATTTCATAATCCCATTGACCGAATCGATCAGATCCTCCAGTGAATTGACCAGGGTACCGTCTAAATCAAAAACAATTCCTTTATACTTATGCATGACGTCCTCCTCTTCTGCGATTGCATGTTTTTTAATATTATACCCCATTTTGACAATAAATTTTGTTTTTTTAACAGCTTTGGATTATAATAAGATTATTCTTATCTCTGGAGGTAATATTTTGGGTTATAAGGAAGAGAATTATCAAAATCTCAGTAAATCTTTAATCAAAAAACTTGAAAAACGAAATTTTGAAGGCTACTATTGCCAAACTGCCAGTGAGGCCCTGGAACTGGCCCTGTCACTGATTCCAGAAGGTGCCAGCGTCACCCATGGCGGTTCCGAATCGATCAAGGAAATTGGCTTACTTGATGCGGTTAAAAATGGCAACTATCAATATATTGACCGCAGCCTGGCTAAAACCCACCAGGAAAAAAGAGAGGTGGTGGCCCAGGGCGTACTGGCCCACACCTTTCTGACCGGTACCAATGCCATCACTATGTCTGGTGAACTGGTTAATATCGACGGACTCAGCAACCGGGTGGCCCTGATGTGTTTTGGCCCGGAACAGGTGATTGTTATCGCTGGCATCAACAAGGTGGTGGCCAATGTCGACGCCGCCATTTATCGGGCCCAGAACGTGGCGGCACCAATCAACGCCATCCGATTAAACGCCAAAACCCCCTGTTATGAGACCGGCAACTGTGCCAATTGCCATAGTGATGACTGCATGTGTGTCAATATCGTGACTACCCGTCACAGCCGCATTCCCGGCCGGATCAAGGTGATTCTGGTGGGCCAGAACTTGGGCTACTGAGATGCAGCATCAAGCCAATCCCATTGTTTGTTTAAATGAGGCCTTTGCGGTCTATCCCCATACCTTAAAAAAAGAACCGCGGGTGGCTTATGCCGGTACCCGGGGTTCTTATGGTGAAGAAGCCAGCCTGTCTTTCTTTAAACATGACTGTGAACTGTTTGCCTACAAGACCTTTGAAGATGTGTTTGTCGCTCTCAGCCAGGGGTCCATTGATTACGGAGTGCTACCAATTGAAAACTCCTCCACCGGATCAATTGCAGCCGTTTATGATCTGCTGTCCCGCTACCAGTATTATATCGTCGGCGAGCAGGAAATTAAGGCCAGGCACTGTCTACTGGCCCCCAAGGGCGCCAGTCTGGAGCGCATTAGCGAGGTTTATTCCCACCCCCAGGGTTTTTCCCAATCCGAGGAATTCTTAAAGGATTATCCCGACTGGAAATGCATTCCTTATTTCAATACCGCCATTGCCGCCGAGTACGTGGCCAGCCAGAACGACCCGACAATGGCAGCCATTGCCAGCAAACGGGCCGGGGAAATCTATAATCTATCGATTTTGGCGGAGAATATCAACTTTTCCCAGACCAATGTCACCCGGTTTGTGATAATTTCACGGCAGATTGAACTGTTTGAAAACCCCACCCGGGTCAGCATCGCCTTTCATCTGCCCCATCGTCCCGGGGCGCTCTATGAAATCATCGGGATCTTTTCGGTGTTTTCACTCAACCTCTGTAAGATCGAATCCCGGCCACTGTTAAAAGAGAACTGGGAATACCTGTTTTTTGTCGATTTCACCGGAAATATCTCCCAAAACACTCTGGTCAACCTACTGCCGATTATTCAGGAAAAGGCCGAATATTTTCAGTTTCTGGGCTATTATCCCCAGTATGAAGAAAAATAGGATTATTTCATTGCAAAAAACAACAAACCCCGATCAAGCATCACACCTGTTTGATCGGGGTTTATTTTATTTCTTTGTCAGTTCAATCCCGGTATCATGGCCATTGAGATTAAACACTTCCCCAACACCGGCCTTAACCGTAATCGTATCAGCCAGGGTTTCGGTTTTAATAAAATCAGTATAGATCTCAATCGCCCGATCCATCGCTTCATCACTGCTGTAAGTGATATCGATGCGATCCATCACTTCGAAGCCGTTGGCTTTTCGCAACTGCTGAATCCGGGAGACAAACTCCCGGGCACAGCCTTCATCGAGTAGCTCCTGTGTGAGGCTGGTATCGAGGATGACAAACTTATTGTTAAACATCTGGACATTGAAGCCTTCTTTGGCGGAAATCCGGATGTCGATGAAATCTTTGCGCAGTTCGAGGCTTTCGCCATCCAGCTCAATCACAAAGCTGCCGTCAGTTTCCAGCTTGGCCACCACCTCACTGGCTTCCACTGAAGCCAGGGCCTTGCCCAGCAGCTTGACATTCTTACCGAGAATCGGGCCCGCGACCTTAAAGTCGGGTTTTAAGGCATAGTTCATGAAGTCACCAAGATTATCTTCAAAGACGACGTTTTTAATATTTAGTTCCTCTTCAATCAGGACGCAAAGATCGCCCAGGGTTTCCCGGTACTTGCCATCGACAATGATCTTGGATAGCGGTTGGCGAACCTTGATCTGGGCTTCTTCCCGGGCACCACGACCGAGGCTGACCAGTTCCCGTACCAGATCCATCGGTTCTTCGATGGCATCCTGAATCAGCGCTTCATTGACGGTCGGGTAATCCGCCAGATGGACGGATACGCCATCGGTCAGCTTCTGATACAGTTCTTCGGTGATGTATGGCGCAAAGGGCGCACACAGCCGAACCACCCCTTCAAGCACTTCCCAGGTGGTGTTGTAAACGGCTTTTTTATCCTCCGTCAGTTCGGTTCCCCAGAACCGGCGACGGTTGCGGCGGATATACCAGTTGGATAAATCTTCGTTAACAAAATTCTGGATTTTTTTGACCGCTTTGGTCAGGTCAAAGACGTCCATTTCTTCCCGGACTTCTTTAACCAGACGGTTGTATTTAGAAAGAATCCAGGCATCAATTTCGGGACGATTGGCATAGGGCACAAAGAATTCTCTTGGATCGATGCTATCGGTATTGGCATACAGGGCAAAGAAATGGTAGGTATTTTTTAAGGTATTAAAAAATTTACTTTGCACCTCTTTAATCCCCTTGACATCAAAACGAGTTGGCGTCCAGGCTGGCGAGACATAAAGCAGATACCAACGCAGCGCATCCGCCCCATATTCAGAAAACATTTCAAAGGGATCAACCGTATTGCCCCGGGATTTGGACATTTTCTGGCCGTCGGCATCGAGGATCAGGTCATTGACCAGCACTTTTTTATAGGGCGCTTTACCGGTGACAAAGGAAGAAATCGCCAGTAATGAATAGAACCAACCCCGGGTCTGGTCAATCCCTTCACAGATAAAATCAGCCGGGAATTGTTCTTCCCACAGTTCTTTGTTTTCAAAGGGATAGTGATGTTGGGCAAAAGGCATCGAGCCGGAATCAAACCAGCAGTCGATAACGTCTTTGACCCGGGTCATGGTTTTACCGCAATCCGGGCAGGTGAAATGAACATCATCCACATAAGGGCGGTGCAGCTCAATGCTTTCGTCAATCCCCTCAATGGCCCGTTCCACCAGTTCTTTTCGGGAACCGACGGTTTCCAGCTTACCGCACGCATCACAGCGCCACACCGGCAGCGGCGTTCCCCAGTAGCGACTTCTTGAGATCGCCCAGTCATTGAGGTTTTCCAGCCAGTTGCCAAAACGTTTTTCGCCGACAAAATCCGGGTACCACTCGACGCCATTATTATTTGCGATCAGGGTATCTTTGATCTTGGTCATTTCGATATACCAGCTCGGTTTGGCATAATATAAAAGCGGAGTTTTACAGCGCCAGCAATGGGGATAATTATGGAGCACCTTTTCTTTTTTGAACAGCTTGCCTTCGGCTTTTAACCATTTGATGATATCGAGATCGGCATCGATGACAAATTGTCCCTTCCAGGGGGTGTCGGTATATTTGCCGTCCTCGGCCACCGGCTGCAGCACCGGCAGATGGTAGGCCCGGCCAACCTTGTAGTCATCTTCCCCAAAAGCCGGGGCGATATGAACAATCCCGGTACCATCTTCGGTGGTGACATAGTCGGCACAGGTGACAAAAAAAGCTTTTTTATCGGGCGTCACAAAGGGCATCAGCTGATCATACTCAACGTACTCCAAGTCTTTTCCCTTCATTTCTTCAATGATTTCGTAGTCATCGCCCAGGAGTTTGGGCGCCAGCACCTTGGCGCAAATATACACGTCATCATTGCTGCGGGCTTTGATGTAATCGGCCTCGGGATGAACGGCCAGTGCCACATTGGCCGCCAGCGTCCAGGGGGTAGTGGTCCAGACTAAAAAGTATTCGTTGGCATCCTTGCGTTTAAAGGCCGCAACAACGGTGTTGCTTTTGATTTCCTGATAGCCCTGAGCGACCTCATGGGAGGCCAGACCAGTACCACAGCGGGGGCAATAGGGCATGATCTTATGCCCTTCATAGAGAAACCCTTCTTTATTGAATTTATCGAGAATCCACCAGACCGATTCAATATAATTGTTATCCAGGGTGATGTAAGGGTTTTCCATGTCAATGAAATAACCCATTTTGCGGCTCATTTCCTTCCATTGACCTTCGTAATTAAAGACCGACTCCTTACATTTTTCGTTGAACTTATCGATGCCATAGGCTTCAATTTCCGGTTTGCTGGACAGCCCCAGCTGTTTTTCCACTTCGATTTCCACCGGCAGACCATGGGTATCCCAGCCGCCTTTACGCAGCACCCGATAGCCATCCATGACCTTATATTTACAGACCGTATCTTTCAGTGTCCGGGCCAGCACGTGGTGGATTCCGGGACGGCCGTTAGCCGTTGGGGGACCCTCATAAAAAACAAAGTCCTGTTTCCCCGCCCGGTTATCAATACTCTGCTGCAACAGATTCATCGCTTCCCATTGTTTTGAGATTGCATCTTCTCTGTCGCCAATTTTTCCTTCTATTAATGTTTTAAACTGCGCCATATTTCTACCTCCATTAAGTCTCTCTTAGTTTACATAACTGCATTGCTTAATCTGTGTTTATTTTCTGCTCTTAAGTAATACGCTTTGGGATCACGCAATCCGTGGTCGCACAAGACTCGCCAAACACAAAAAACGCCCCCTGAAAAATCCAAGGGACGAAAAATCGCGGTACCACCCAAGTTGGCAGCAACTGCCCACTCCATGAAGTTAACGATTCCCCGGGATTTCCTAAGCTTAATTAACCAATGGCCAACTTAAGTCTTCAGAAATCCTGTTCAAAGGTGATCTCTCTGAGGTATCTTTCGACAATCTTTCACCGAAGTGATTATCTCTCTGTTAAAGCATTCCCCACAGCGTCCTTTTCCTGACATTTATTTTTTTAGTTAGTTGAATACAATAGTTAATAACGATTTAAAAGTAAAAAGGTCTGTTTTATATTCTATCCAATATCCTTAATAAAATCAAGTTTTTTGAAATGTTTATTCAAAAAATTAAGAATATGGGTTATAATAAGGGCGAACTATTCATTCGTTACACAGATCATTGGGAAACAAAACGATTTGACTACCGCCGTTTCCAATTGATCTGTCCATTTCCAAAAAGGAGTCATTATGAAAACACGTTATATTATTCTTTCGGTTGTCCTAATTGGGGTTCTGATTGCTGGCGCCGTCTTTATGATCCCAAAGCTGATGAATGACGAAAAAACGACCGATCAAAAAACAACCGCTGAAGAAACAACAACGACCAAACAACCTGACCAAATTAAAAATAATCTGCCGGATACCACCGCTACCACTGCGATTGTGGTGCCCCAGGACATGCAAACGGTCATTTCCGAAAATCAGGCCGATCTCTATGTTGATGAAGCCGGTCTACTGGCGGGCAATTATCCCATCCAGATGGTTCCGCTGTATGGCGTAACCAGCGTTTCCGAATCGAACCAGATCACCACCGCCGCAGGCAAACCAGGCTGGAAAGCGGCCTATGTTTCGGATTTTTCCACTGATGAAATCCTTAGTTTTTACCAGAGTCTGCTGGCTGTCGCCCCGGATTATAGCGAGGAAACCGTTTCTGAATCCACCAATCTGAAGGGAACTGTCAGCGGCTATACCATCAGCCTGACCATTTCCCCCAACAATCCGGATAAAACTGACCTTCCCGGCGTGAGTGCTGTTGGTATCTTTATTGAGCAGGTTTGATGGGTTCAGATTTTTAAAAAAATCAGGTCATTCAAACCCTTGTATTCTAAAAATAATATGGGATAATTCTATACTAAGCCAAGGGTTTTCTGCGGCTTAGTATTTTTTATCGGCAATTGCACAAACACCTGGCCGCTGTGGCCTGTTTTCACCCATCATGATTGCGCAATCTTGATCCATTTTGCAAATGCCTGGCATTTTTTAGAAAACGAGGAAAGAAAATGAACGAACAAACCAGAAAAATCACCTACACTGCCCTGATGATGGCCCTGACTTTCATCATGACCTCCCTGATCAAGATTCCCCTGCCGACCGGTTACATCCATCCCGGCGATGGGGCGGTACTGTTATCTGCCTATATCCTGGGGCCCTGGGGCGGTCTGATTGCTGCCGCCATCGGCTCGGCCAGCGCTGACTATTTTGGCGGTTACGGCGCCTATGTGCTGCCGACTTTTATTGCCAAAGGCTCAATGGCCTTTATTTTTGGCTATCTGATGAAGCGTTTCCCTGACAAAAATATCCTCCTTGGGATGTTCCCGGCAGTGATTGCCATGACGGCCGTTTACTACGTTTCTGAAGTGATTATGTACGGCAATATTGCCGGTCCGCTGGTCAACGTCCCGTTTAGCCTGTTGCAGGGCGTATTTGGGGTTGTCCTGGTCACCATTTTACACAAACCACTGGAACGCTTTCGCCTGACCCCGGTCAAGTTTTAACCATCTAAAAAAGACCCCTTGGGTCTTTTTTTATTTGCTCAGAGTTAGCAGACGCTTTACATATAACCCTTCATGGTATCCAGATATTCTTCGGCATTGTCCCGGATGCTCTGGATTTCTTCCGGCTTCAGTTCCCGAACCACCTTAGCTGGGCTGCCCATGATGAGTGAGTTGGGCGGAAAGACCTTGCCTTGAGTCACCAGTGAACCGGCACCGACAATGGAGTTATCGCCGATTTTGGCTCCGTTAAGAATAATCGCCCCCATCCCCACTAAGACATTATCCCCGATTTCGCAGCCGTGAATAATGGCATTGTGACCAATGCTCACGCCAGCACCGATGACTGTGGGATAACCTGGAGCCACGTGCACCACCGTACCATCCTGAATATTGGTGCGATCGCCAATGGTAATACTGTCCACATCCCCCCGGATGACTGCCTGAAACCACACCGAGATAAAATTACCCAGCTTTACTTTACCCACTACATCGGCACTTTTTGCAATAAAAACGGTTTTACCCAACATCATTCTGTTCACCCCACCTTAATCTACTTCGAATTATTATGACTACATGATACTATTTTCAGGACTTTTTGTAAAGTTTTTCCAAGATCCCCCAATTTATGATAAAATATCAGCAAAACAAAAACACAAAGGACGAGTCAATGAATATAGCCAGTATTGAGAACTTAAAAAAAACCTATGGGGTCAAAACCCTTTTTCATGATATTTCTTTTTCCATCGCCGACACTGACAAGATCGGGGTGATTGGGGTCAACGGCTCAGGTAAAACCTCGCTGCTTAAGATTATTGGAAGCCTCGACAGCCCCGACGCTGGTGCAGTTAAATTTTTTGGCACCAAGCGGGTCGAAATCCTGCCCCAGGATCCCGATCTTAACCCGGATACCACGGTGCTTTTCCAGGTCTTTTGCGCCAACTCGCCGGAAATGAACCTGGTCCGGGATTATGAGTCCACCCTGGCCGCCCTGGAAGATTCCCCGGAAGATGCCCCCCTGCAAAAGCGGCTGCTGTCGTTATCTCAGCGTATTGATGACGAAAACCTCTGGAATCTAAAATCCCAGGTCGAAACAATCCTCTCCCAGCTGGGTATTCACGACTACCATAAAAAAATCAAGCAGCTTTCCGGTGGCCAGCGCAAACGGGTAGCGATGGCCTCGGCCCTGCTGACACCTTGTGATTTGCTGATTCTCGATGAGCCGACCAATCACCTCGACAATGACACCATTGCCTGGCTGGAAAACTACCTGTTAAACCGCAAAGGGGCGTTGCTGATGGTAACTCATGACCGTTATTTTCTGGATCGGGTGGTGACCCGAACAATCGAATTGGATAAGGGCCAGCTCTATGAGTATACCGGCAATTATTCAGACTTTTTAGAACAGAAAGCGAACCGCCGGGAAGCTCAAAACGCCATTGAAGCCAAACGTCAAAACCTCTACCGCCGGGAACTGGCCTGGATCCGCCGGGGGGCCCGGGCCCGAACCACCAAACAGAAAGCCCGAATTCAACGGTTTGAAGAAATTAAAGACCAGGCCACCGATCTGTCCGAAAATCAAATGGAAATCTCGGTGGGCTTTTCACGGCTGGGTAAAAAAGTCATTGAAATCGAGCATTTATGCAAATCCTTTGGCCCCCAGAAAATTATCAGCGATTTTTCGATGATCCTCGGTCCCAGTGAACGGATTGGGATCATCGGTAAAAACGGATATGGCAAATCGACCCTGCTCAATCTTTTGGCCGGAAAACTTAAGCCGGATAGCGGCACCATCACCCTGGGGGATACCGTTAAACTCGGTTATTTTTCCCAGGAATCCGAGGATATGGATCTGAGCCTCCGGGCCATTGATTATATCCGGGAAAAAGCCGAAGTCATGGAAAATTCCCGGGGTGAAACGGTCACCGCCGCTCAAATGATGGAGCTTTTTCTGTTTGATAAAAACAGCCAATGGGTGTATATCTCCGAACTCTCCGGCGGCGAACGACGGCGGCTCTATCTGCTGGGCATCCTGATGATGGCTCCCAATGTATTGCTGTTTGATGAACCCACTAACGATCTGGACATTGACACCCTGACGATTCTGGAAGCCTACCTGGACGAGTTTCAGGGCTCGGTACTGACCGTTTCCCATGACCGTTATTTTCTGGATCGTACCTGTGAACAGATTTTATCTTTTGACGGTAAAGGCCAGATCACCAGCCAAACCGGGAATTATTCGGACTATATCAAAAAACATCCCCTGACTGGCCTGGGTACCAAAGACAATAGCCCGGAACAGCCGGAGAAAAAAACCGCCGCCCCGGCCAGTGAAAAACCGAAAACCCGCAAGCCCGGCCTGACCTACAAGGAAAAACGCGAGCAGGAAGCCCTGCTTCTGGATCTCGAAGCCAAGGATCAACGACTGGATTTTGTCACTCAGAAGTTGTCAGAAACCACCAGGGATTACACCGTCTTAGAGGAACTGGCCAACGAAAAGGCCGTACTGGAAGACGAATTGCTGGCCATCATGGATCGGCTGGAAACCCTGGAAACCCTGGAAAAATGACAAAAGCGCCTCATGGGCGCTTTTTGCTTGTCCTTTTCTAATTATCGGACTTCCCTTTCAACCGGGCAACGGCTTCCCGGGCGGTGTCCCATTCGTTATAATAGAGGGTTTCGTCTTTCATAATCTCCTGTTTTTCATGGCCTTTTCCAGCCAGTACCAACACATCGCCCGGACCGCACAGGGTAGCACCATAATAGATCCCTTCCTGCCGGACTTCAACCGTGGCAACCTGATCGGTTTTCTCCCGAACCCCCGCCACCACCGCATTGATAATATCCATCGGGTTTTCACTGGCAGGGTTGTCCGAGGTGACCACCACCATATCGGCATAGGCGCCAGCGATCCGGCCCATGATTGGCCGTTTTTCCTTGTCCCGGTCGCCATTGCAGCCAAAGACCAGAACAATCCGACCAGGAAATATTTTTCGCACCGACTGGAGCAATTTCTCCAGCGAATCGGGCGAATGGGCGTAATCAATGACCACATCAAAGGGGGCTTCCACATCGAGAATTTCCATCCGGCCGGAAACCCCCGGCATCGTCGCCAGGGCCTCCCGAATCACGCTCATCGGCACCGCTTCTTCCACAGCAACAATGATCGCCGCCAGGGCATTATAAACCATGAACTCACCGGGAATATTTAAAAACAGTTTTTCCTCTGCCACTGGAGTAACCAGTGTAAACGCCGTTCCCGTCGTTCCCAAAACCAGATCTTTGGCATAATAATCACTCCCTGGTTTTAAGCCATAGGTAATCACTGGCGTCGCCGATTTTTGTGCCAGCAGTTCGCAGAGCTTCTGCCCCCAGGGGTCATCGCCATTGACAATGCTGGCCTTGTTTTGCTTAAAAAAAAGTTTGGCTTTCGCCTCAAAATAATTTTCAAAGGTCTTATGATAATCCAGATGATCCTGGGTCAGATTGGTAAAAATACCGTAATCAAAATCCACCCCATTGACCCGATCCAGAGCCAGTCCATGGGAAGAAACTTCCATAAACAGGTGACTGCAGCCGCCATCCTTCATTTCCTTGATGATCTCCTGGACTTCCAGCGATTCCGGGGTCGTCCGGCCTCGATTATCAACCACCTGGTCGCCAATCAGATTATGGATGGTGCCAATCAAACCGCATTTCTTACCTTCGCTTTCAAAAATATGCTTAAGCATATAGGTCAGTGAGGTTTTGCCATTGGTTCCGGTAATCCCGGTCACTAGCATCGACTGCGATGGCTTCCCGTAAAAGCAGCTTCCCAGGCTTCCCAGCGCATAGCGGGAATCGGCGACTTTAATGTAGCAGACCTCCGGCTGATACTCGGGCAGATCATTTTGATAAACCACGGCAACCGCACCGCCATCGATGGCATTACCGATATAGCGATGACCATCTGTGACGTAGCCGGGAATGGCCACAAACAGACTGCCGGGGACAACTTCCCGGGAATTATAGCAAATTTTTTCTATCTCACAGTCCGGTAGACTGTTTCTTACTTCGATTATTTTTAGTTCGTTTAATAATTGTTCCAGTTTCATTGGTTTTCCTCTCTTGTTTATCATCCGTAAAACTCATTTATTATTATACTGTTTTCCCATTTGTCTGTCTACACCTGTATGACTGCCGGGAGTCAACCCTTTGGCACAATAGTCTGCGGCAACACAAAATAAAAAGAGAGACACGTTTTTCGTATCTCCCGAGTAAGTCAATCAAATCCGCATTTTTACATTTTAAACATATTGGCACAGGATGCCACAACACATTCCACCCCAAAATCGTCCTTAGTCACTTCCTGTCCCGGCTCGATCACGGCCACCCGGTGATCCCATTTAAGCGACAGAAACATTTCCAGGATTTCCACATCACCCTGGGTGATTACAAAATCCAGTTTCAGCACCTGGCTTAGGTGGCGGGCACAATGAATCCACTCATCCAGATCATAGGCACCTGAATCAATCATCATCAGGGACTTGTAGTTTTTAAACATAATTTCCATGATCATTTCAGCCCGCTTGGGCCCATATTTGTTGATGGCATAATGATATTCTTCTTTTAAAGACTTTTTCCCCATCATCCAACCGCGGGTGATAAAGTAGGTTTCACCCCGGATCGATTTGAGTTTCTCCTTATTATGAAGCAGAATCTGGATACAATCCTCAGAGCGCAACAGCGCCAATCTGGCATGGTCACTACGCAATCCGATCAGGGCTTTGCCGCAATTCCCGTAGCTGAGCAGAATGGTGTCGTATTCCTGATGATTGTTAATCTCTTTCTGCAGTTCCTGATTTAGCATATCCGGGTTGTTATGAAGTTCTGCACTCATCCAAATGGTGTCATAATTGATGCCGGTATTTTTCATCGCCAAGCTCATCTCGTCCTGAATCATTCCACACGCAATTAATAAGATACTTTCTTTCATCCCATACCTCAGTTATTCATAACTAATCGAAGGAAGCGACTGCCTCCAACCCTGAATCGTCACCGGTAAAGTACATAAGACCCCATCCAATGGGGTGATCTTTTTCATCCATCAGCTTCTGTTCCACCACCAGCACCGGATCACCTTCCATGATATCCAGCACCTGACTAACTTCGCCGGTTGCTGCCATGGCCCGAATCTTCAGCTTTTTGGTCATCGCAAAAATGGAGTTCTTTTTGGCCACCATTTCGGGAAAGGTCGCATAGCGAATTTCTTTCTCGACAATCGGAATGCCCCGGTAATACGGAATATACTTAACATCAAAGGCCTTTACCACCCCATCGCTGACAAATACCCGTTTGACCACGATGACATGTTTGTTTTCGGGGATTTCCAGGTTAAAGCCCACTTCATAGCTGGGCTTCACGACGTTGACTTCAATCAGTCGGATTTCCTCACCTTTTTTTTCAGTCGTCATCATTTCATCAAAATGAAGGGTGTACGAATCCAGATTCGGCTCACAGACATAGTTTCCTTTACCTGGTATGGAGTAAATATACCCTTCATTGACAAGTACAGCCAACCCTTTTCTGACCGTCATGCGACTGACATTAAATTCTTCACAGAGAAGATTCTCAGATTGTATGGCATCACCCGGTTTAATTTCTTCACTGGTTATTCTATTTTTTATTGCATCGACTATTTTTAAATATTCGGGGGATCCCATTTCTCTACCACCTTGGTCTATTTTCTATTTATTGTTTTTTCCGGTTTTTTCAATCATCCATAATTTGCATTTCTCGACCCCAGTCATCACATCTTTAGTGGCAAAATCGGCACCAACTATCTGAGCTGCCTTTTCATCAATGACAGCACCACCGATAATGACCCGGTAATCATCCCGGATGCCCCGGTTAACCAATTCACAGACTACCGCCCGCATTTCATAAATGGTTTCCTGCTGCATACCACTCATGCCGATGATATCCGGTTTGACGGTTTCAATAGCTTCGATGACCTGATACAGCGATACATCCGTCCCTAAATCAATGAGTTCGAATCCGGCAGTTCTGGCAAAGGAACCAAAAATATTTTTGCCAATATCGTGACAATCTCCAAACACCGAAAAAAGCAATAGTCGCCCGATCTTATTTTTAGGGGTTACCTTAGTAACTTCTTTTAATTCTTCCAGCTCCATCACTTCCTGAAAAATGATCCCGGCAAAAATCAAATCCGCAATAAAATAATCACTGGTTTCGTATAATTTACCAACCCGTTCCATTCCGGTTTGGAGCCAATTAAAAATGTCAATTGGTTTAAACCCTTTTCGAATAGCAATCCGTACCAGTTCCAGGGTTCGATCCTCATATAATCCTTCGATGGATCTTACAATGCTATGTTTCATAATTTAAGTTCCACTCCCTTAAAGGTGTAAATTGAATACCACCACCACGTTTATCAACCTGGCTTTATCTAAATGATCACACCTGGAATTTCTAGTTTAATATTTTTCAAAGTTCTTTTAATTATAACCTAAATTATTTTTTTTGATAATGGTATAATTGATATTTATCATACAAATTTTTATTTCTTTAAGTTTAGAGGCCTTTGCTCTTCTCTTAATGAAGAGCAAAAGTTACTAAACTGTCAACTTTTATGCCGCTGATTTTTTAGCATAGGTAAAATGATAGCAAGCAGGAATGATAACGGCCCCACCAATAATATTTCCCAAGGTTACTGGAAGAATATTGTTCAGAAAAGCCTGAGCCCAGGTTACATCTGCGCCGCAGAAGATCCCCATGGGAATAAAAAACATGTTGGCCACACTATGCTCAAAACCAGACAAAACGAAGAGCATGATGGGGAACCAGATCGCAAAGATCTTACCAATGATATCTTTGGCCCCGGATTGCATCCAGACCGCCAGGCAAACCAGCATATTACAGAAAATCGCCCGGATGATCACTGGCATTAAAGGAATCGCGCATTTCGCTTCGGCAATCCCGATGGCTTTGGCCGTCATGGCCTCACCATAAAGACCACTTTGGGACATCAACCAGGCCAATAAAACCGACCCGATCAGGTTGGCCATCCAGACCACCCCCCAATTACGGAGCATTGCACCAACCGTAATTTCTTTTTTGAAAAGTGATAAGGTCATCAGGTTGTTTCCAGTAAACAGTTCTGCACCACAAATAACCACCAGCATCAGGCCCACCGGGAAAACCCCAGCCCCAATATACTTGGCAAAGGTCGCTTCAAAACCAGTACCGGCACCCGATGTAATAACCGTAAAACCATAAGCCCCAAAACCAATAAAGACACCAGCAAAAATACCCAAAACGAGCATTTTACTGATTGGTAGCTTGGCTTTATTATTACATCCGTTCACCATGTTCTCGCAGATTTCTGCGGGACTAAAAAAATTATTCACCCTCTCCTCCTAAACATAAAGTTTTCCGATTTTGATGAAATCGTTTGTCGAAATTATACCATACTTATATCGACCTGTATATACAAATATCTACAAATCTTATAAATTTAGCGCTAATAAAGATGTCTCTATTTGATCAAAAGTCATCCTATTTCTCTTCCGTGTAAATAAAAAAAGGATAAAGATCCGAGCTAACGCTCCCCTTTATCCTCGTATTTTTATTTTATTTTGGGGTTATTAAGGCTTAGACCCATCCCTGACAGATTTTAACGCCTTCTGCTGCATTGGTGGTAAATTGATCAGCACCCACATATTCACAGGATTCTTTCGTAACCGGATTTCCGCCAATGATCACTTTAGCATCGATGCCAGCAGCTTTGAGCGCATCGACCGTTTCTTTCATCGAATCGATCGCTAATGTTAAGACTCCACTCATACCAATGATCGCCGGATTGCAATCTTTGGCTTTCTCGACAAAGATTTCTGGAGCCACATCAATCCCCAGGTCAATCACTTCAAATCCTGCCGCTTCCGACATACTCTTAAAGATATTTTTTCCGATATCGTGTAAGTCACCATGAACCGTTCCGATAACGATCGTTCCAGCAACTGCTGAATCATCACCGCCTAAAACCGGTTTTAGCACATTGATAGCTTCGGTTAACAATTCGCCAGCAAAGATCAGATCGCCAACAAAATATTCGCCTTTTTCAAACAGATCACCAACCAGTGCCATACCACCCTGACAGGCAGCAACGGCTTCCTGTGCTTCTGCTTCAGAAGGATTCGTCGCCACAAAATCATTGAGCAGATCCATTACATCTTCTTCTTCTAAATCTCCAACTGCCTGTGTTAATACCTTTAAATCCAGCATTTTAATACCCCTTCTTTAAAAAAATCATCTCATAAAAAACTTGTGTGACATGTGTGTACATGTTTAGTCGTATGATACACCTTTAACATCCGATTGTCAAGTAAACGCTTCCAATTCTGACGGGTAAATTTTAACCAAAAAAAATCGCCGATAAACAGCGATTGCGGTTGTCGAAAAACTCCCGTACCGACCAATTGTTAATCTGTTGTACGCTGCGGAATCGGACAGGCGATGCCGTGTCCGCTCCGATGCGTACAACATGATGTAACAATTGTCGGTACTAGGTTATCTTTTTTGACAGTCTGAATCGCTGATAAACAGCGATTTTTCATTTTTTCTATTTTGTTTTCTGCCAGCTTCCCCGATAACGGAGAATCCGGGTGGTATTTAAAATAGTCAGGATGGCGGCACCAACATCGGCAAAAATTGCCAGATACATCTCACCCATGCCAAAGAAGGTCAAAGTCAGTACCGTAATTTTAATCCCCAGAGCCATAACAATATTTTGAATCATAATTCGACGGGTATATTTGGCAATATCCACTGACTTGACAATATCCATGGGATCGTCTTTCATCAGAATAATGTCGGCTGCCTCAATGGCGGCGTCTGAACCCAGGGCCCCCATGGCGATCCCCGCATCAGCCATCGCCAGAACCGGGGCATCATTCATGCCGTCTCCGACAAAGATGGTTTTCCCATCCGAATTGTCAGCTTTGATTTGCTCAAAGGCCGTCACCTTATCCTGGGGCAGGCAATCGCCCATCACTTCATCAAGCTGCAGCTGCTGACCGATCTGGTTGGCAACCTGGGCATTATCCCCACTGAGCATCACGGTTTTTTTGACGCCCAGTTTTTTGAGCTGTTGCAAGGTGGCAAAGGTATTATCTTTGACTTTGTCCCCCAATACCAGGTACCCAGCCAGTTGCTTATTGATGGCAATATAGACAATGGTACCCGCCTCATCATTTTCGGCCAGTTCAATCTGATGATCGATCAGAAGACTCTTATTTCCGGCCAGGATTACCTGATTGTCCACTTCCACCCGGGTACCTTTGCCGGGAATTTCGGCATAATTTTTTAACCGGGTTTCATCAACAATAATTTGGGCATGGGCCGTAATTGCCTTCCCAATGGGGTGGTTGGAATAGTGTTCCCCGGCAGCTGCGGCCGCTAACACTTCTGCTTCGCTAAAGCCTGGAGCCGCTACAGTTTTGATGACCTTGAATTCACCCTGAGTCAGGGTTCCGGTTTTGTCAAAGACAAAGACATCCGCTTGATAAAGAACATCCAGATAATTTCCACCCTTAATCAGAACCCCTTCCTTGGAAGCCCGGCCAATCCCACCAAAATAACTGATCGGAATCGATAATACCAGGGCACAGGGACAAGACACCACCAGAAAGATCAGGCTCTGGTAAAACCAGGTTTCCCAGGACGCACCAGGAATCAGAAGCGGCGGAATAATGGCCATAGCAATTGCTGAAAAGACCACAATCGGGGTATAATAATGAGAAAACCGGGTGATGAATTTTTCGGTTTTACCTTTTTTATCACTGGCTTCTTCAATCAGGTGCATAATTTTCATGGCCGTGGAGTTTTCGTAGTCTTTCGTCACCCGCATCTTCAGCACCGCATTACCATTGATCATCCCGCTGAGGATTTCATCCCCCTTTTCGACCTTCCGGGGATAGGATTCACCCGTCAGCGGCGAGGTATCCAAATGGGAAATCCCATCCATGATGATCCCATCGGCAGGGATTTTTTCGCCGGGTTTGATCACCAGCACATCACCCACCTTTACTCGTTTGGCATCAATAACTACCTCCCCTTCGGGGCCAACCCGATTGGCAGTAATGGCATTAAAGCTGATCGTTTCGGCAATCGAACGGCGGGCATTGTCGACAGCCCGATCCTGGAAATATTCGCCGATGCCGAAAAAGATCATAACCCCAGCAGCTTCCGGCCATTCGGTTAAAACCAGGGCCCCAAAGGTGGCGATGGTCATCAGAAAATTTTCATCAAATATCTGACCTTGTCCGATGTTACGAAAGGCCAACAGAATCACCCGATACCCGGCCAATAAATAGGCCCCCAGAAAAATCCCAATCGTGACCACTTCCAGATTTGCGGGCAGAAAAGCCTGAAACACAAAACCCAGAATAAACAATCCAATGGCCGTAATCAGTTCCAGTTTCTGCCGTTTATCCATATCGCCCAGAGCTCCTGCGTGGGAATGCCCTGCGGATTGAGATTTCTCACCCGAATGATGAACATGTTCGTGACCATGACCCTCACAACCACAGGGTTCAACTGCAGCTGTTAATTTGCGATTTTTGGAAACCACAACATGGGGCTCCAGCGAATGCACCAGTTTGACAATGGCATCATAGGTTTCGTCCTGAGCAAATCCCTCCCCTTCATCAATCACCAATGATCCGGTGGCCAGAGACAGACTGACTGCCTGAACATTTGGCATTTTACCAACCAATTTTTCAATTTTTCCGGCACAATTGGCACAGTTAAGTCCTTCTAAAAATAGCTTCATGCTGATAACCTCTTTTCAATACTCCTAATGATGGCTTAAATGGGTGATGGTTAAGAGGACAATCACTTCCACGTGCGCATCATCCAGATGATAAAATTTCATTTGACCTTCTTTTCGATAACTAATGATCCGTTTGTCTTTAAGAATTCGCAATTGATGAGATACCGCCGTTCGGGTGACATCCACCAGGTTGACAATATCATTCACACACAACTCGCCATTTTCAAACAGCGCCGAGACGATTTTTATGCGGGTTGGATCACCCAGTACCTTAAAAAATTCAGCCACCTCAAACAAGGTTTCCTCGGTATGATCGTTTTTCAAAACTTTACTCATTGTATCTCCTTAATATGTGAACACTTGCTCACTTATTAACATCATAGTAGCACATTTTGGTGCCCGAATCAAGCCTTATTTTCAAACACTTTTCGTCTCAATAAAGATTGACAATTGTCAAAAATAATGATAATTTGAACACATACAATATTTCAGCTGATTTCAACGCAAAAGGATAAAGGTCGCAATAAATGAGTGATGCCAAAGGATTATTGGACGAACGATTGATCCGTATTGAAAAAGCCGTAAATCTGGAAAAACCAGACCGGATCCCTATTTTTGCCTTAAACAGCCCGGAAGTGGCGGTAGACTATTGTGGTCAACACCTTAAAACAGCCACCTGGAATCTTGAGATTCTCCGGGAATGTCTGCCCGTTTACTATCAGGATATGAAGGTCGATGCCGCCTTTGCGGCTTTTTTGCGCTGTCCGGGAATGTACACCATCATCGAATCTCAGAATTTCGTGCCCAATAAGGATGGCTTTATGCAGCATCCTGAAGTCTGCGGAATGCTGCCCAGTGAGTATGAAGAGCTGATCAAGGATCCCTTTAAAACCCTGGTAGAAAAGGTTCTGCCCCGGCAGTACAAAGCCTTTGCAAAACCCGGAATGCTGGGCGGACTCAACCTGGCCAAAGGCGCCCTTAGTTATCTGCGCCACAGCCAGATTCTAAAGGAAATTGATGTCCATTGCCGTGATACAGCGGAAGTTCCGATTATTTCTGACAATATGATCGAAGCCCCCTTTGATTTTCTGGCCGATCAGCTCCGCAGTTTTATGGGCATTTCGGTGGATATGCACCGCTGCCCCGATCTGGTGGAGCAGGCCTGTGAAGCGCTGCTGCCGCTGATGCTACGCTGGGGGGTGACCAGCTATTCCGGTCCGCCAAAAAGAATCCCTGCTATTTTTATGCCCTTGCACATGCCCGCTTTTTTAAGTCCCCAGCAGTTTGAGCGTTTTTACTGGCCGACCTTCTTCCGATTGGTCAATACCCTCACTGGGATGGGTTATACCGTCGCCTTATTTATTGAGGGGAATTGGTCGAAGTTTTATGATCACCTGGCCAGTCTCCCCCCCCATGTGATCGGAATTTTTGAATACGGCGACATGAAGACGATTAAAGAAAAGGTCGGTAAAACCATGTGCGTCATGGGCAATTATCCCATTGAAGTCCTGAAATCCCACTCCACCGCAGAGTGTATCGATATTGCAAAAAAGATGATCGATGCCGGTGCACCCGGCGGCGGCTATATCTTTACCACCGGCAAAGCAATTATCCGGGGCAAAGGCCTGGATCTTAAGAAACTCCAGGCGGTTCATCAATATGTAGTCGATCACGGAAAGTACTAGCGAGGTATGATATGGAAACCATTGACTCTGAATATCTGAACTATTTTAAAACCCATATGGCCCAACATCCAGAATTAACCGAAGCGGATGAAAGCATTATGGCGGATCCCTGGGACATTAATGAAGATGTCCTGTTGGGTTATGTATTATCCTTATTAATCTAACTCGATTAAAATCACAGCGCCAGTATCACAGCGCCAGTAAAGGATTAGCTCCAAACAACAAAAAAGCAGAGATGGGTCAGCCATCCCTGCTTTTTTTGTTATGTTACGCCGGATTTTCCCCCGGATCTAAAAAGATCGGAGCAATTCGATTTCTTTTTGATAATCCTGCGCCACTTCCTGGGGCGTTTCCAGAAAAAAAGGCAGGTCTTTTAGTTGGGGGTGGATGACAATCTGCTTAAAGGCATTAATCCCCAGGGTTCCCAAACCAATTTTTTGATGACGGTCTTTGTTGCTGTTAAACGGCATCATGCTATCATTTAAATGCAGACATTTGAGATAGTTCAAACCGATGATCCGCTCAAAATCTTCCAGCACCCCCTCCAGATTTCCGACCACATCATATCCTCCTGAGTAAACATGACAGGTATCCAAACAGACCCCCATTTTATCTTTTAATGCCACCTGATCGATGATCATTTTCAATTCCTCAAAGCTTCGGCCAATTTCGGTGCCCTTGCCGGACATGGTTTCCAACACCACGGTGGCCTTCTGCTCGGGCCACATTTCCTCATTGAGAATCTGGGTGATCCAGCTAATGCCTTGCTCCACCCCTTGTCCGGTGTGGCTGCCGGGGTGAAAATTATAAAGCTCACAGGGCAGCTCTTCCAGTCGCAGCAAATCTTCTTTAAATACCATCCGGGCAAATTCCCGGGTCTTCGGAGTAGCCGAACACATATTTAAGGTATAGGGCGCATGAGCCAATAGGTCACCAAACTGGTGCGCTAGCATAATCTGCCGGAGTCCGGCCACATCCTCCGGGTCGAGTGCTTTGGCCTTACCACCCCGGGGATTTCGGGTAAAAAACTGGAAGGTATTGGCTTTAATTTTTACGGCTTCCTGACCCGCCTTCGTAAATCCACCCGCAATTGACAGGTGGGGTCCGATTATTAACATTTTTTCTCCTCGTTCGCTGGTCTCAATTTAACTGCCAGTCTTAAATTTTATCCCAAAGCCACATCCAGAATCATCATCAGGGTGAAACCAAACATGACGCCGATGGTAGCAATATCGCCTTCATGACCCAGCCGAGCTTCCGGAATCAACTCTTCTGCCACCACATAGATCATGGCACCAGCGGCAAAGGCCAGGGCAAAGGGCAGCATCGGGGCGATAAAGACTACTGCGGCTGCCCCAATCACCGCTGCAACGGGCTCTACCATACCAGAGAATTGACCAATCAAAAAGGCCTTGCGCCGGCTCATGTTTTCTCGCCGCAGGGGAATCGATACCGCTGCTCCTTCCGGGAAATTCTGCAGACCGATCCCCAAAGCCAGCGATACGGCCCCGGCCAGGGTCATTGCCGGAGAACCGGAAGCCAGACCACCAAAAGCCACCCCCACCGCCAGACCTTCGGGAATATTATGGAAAGTAATTGCTAAAACCAGTAATACACTGCGTTGCCAGGAGGTTTTAATCCCCTCCCGGTGATTGGTACCAGGATGAACATGAGGCAGCAGGCGATCCACCAGCCAAAGGAAAAAACCGCCCCCCAGAAAACCCAGAGACACAATCACATAAGCTGGCAAGGGACTTCCCTCGGCCATCTCAATGGCTGGGGCCAACAGCGACCAAAAGCTGGCGGCGATCATCACCCCGGCGGCAAAACCCAACATGGCATTTAATACCTTAATGTTAATTTCTTTGAAAAAGAAGACCAGAGATGCCCCTAAAGCGGTGACAAACCAGGTGAACAATCCGGCAAATAGAGCCAGCAAAACTGGCGGATATTCCAATAAAAAGTCCATTTACTCGCTTCACTTCCTTTCGTTACAGTGGATAATTTAAATCATTCTAATTTATTATTAAGTATACTATAAAATGGCGTCAAAAATCCATTTTTTCTTTTAAAACGGTTTCGCCCAAATTTCTTGTCTGGTTTTGCAAATAAACCTTGTTTATTTGGCTTCCCGCTCCTATAATTAATTTATCAGTCGGCACCGGCTGAAATAACGCTGAAGAAGGTAATAACAATGAAAAAAAGTGAATTAATTACAGTCTTTAACACGGTTCAGGAAAAGTTTGAAGATGCCATTACCGAAGAATTTTTTCTGCAACGACTCAAACCGTATGCTGATGAAGATGGTTTTGTCGATTACCACAAACTGGCAATGTTCGCCCACAACGAATCGCTGGCTTCTGCAAAAGGTTTCTTTTTTGAAGTCCTTTCAGAAATTTTAGTCGACGACGATGATGTGGTGCTCGAAGAAGATCTTGACGAAATCACCAGCGACACCCCCGAAGTAACTCCAGAATAAGAACTGAGTAATTTTCTACTGCAGTCTTTATCCGCAGTTATTAAATTATCCTGATTTCCCTTAATGCCCAGGCAGAAATACTTTTCTGTCCGGGCATTTTTTTTACTAAACACGAATCAGCTTGGACGTGATCCCCGGTCATTCGCCGAAGGATACCCCCAGACTTTTAGCCACCTGAATCAACTCCGAATCAACGCCCACTTGTTTATTGTTGCCGATCACCTCTTCCAACGGGGCACTGGTCATCTTGCCATCCTGGAGCGCCACCATATTTCCAAACTTACCCTCAGCAATCAGCTCCACCGCTGCCACCCCATAACGGGTCGACAGGAGTCGATCATAAGCCGAGGTAATGCCCCCCCGCTGAAGATGACCCAAAACCGTACTGCGAATTTCGTGATCAGTGATTCGTGCTTCCAGCGCTATGGCCAGCTTATTGCCAATGCCTCCGAGACGCACCGGATCCGGAGAGTCACTGACAATTTTGGCAACCGTCAGCTCCCCACCCTTTTCCATGGCCCCTTCGGACACCACAATGATGCTAAAGGGCAGGCCCCGCTGGCTGCGCTCATTCATTTTTGCCACAATGGCATCCAGCGAAAAGGGTATTTCCGGTATCAGAATCACATCGGCAGAACCGGCAATCCCGGCATGGAGGGCAATCCAGCCGGCATTTCGACCCATTACTTCCAGAACCATAATCCGATGGTGGGACTCTGCTGTTGTATGCAGCTTATCCAGGGCATCCACCACCACATCAACCGCTGAATTAAAGCCAAAGGTCACATCCGTTTTAGATAAATCATTGTCAATGGTTTTAGGCACCCCAATAACCTTGACCCCTTTCCTGGCAAAATCCCGGGCACTGGTCAGGGTACCGTCCCCGCCGAGAACCACCAGGACATCCACCCCTTCTTTCTTCATATTTTCTACCGCCACATCGGACACATCTTTTCTAACACACTGGCCATTTTCTTCCACCTGGTAGTCAAAAAGATTATCCTTATTTGAGCTGTAAAGGATGGTTCCCCCTTTGTGGAGAATTCCCGATACGCTATGGGCGTCCAATTTGATAAAGTCATTATTGTATAACCCCCGGTACCCAAACTTATAGCCAATCACCTCGTAACCGTAATTGGCGATCGCCGCTTTGGTTACTGCCCGAATCACGGCATTCAAACCGGGACAATCGCCACCACCTGTTAGAATTCCAATTTTTTTTACCTGATTGTTCATTGTTTTGCTCCATTTCCTGGGTAAATAAATTTAATCTGCCCAAACCAGCCGTCTTTCGTTGCCATCAACCAGCCCGATGCATGATCGGGATCTTTATGCAACTCTAAAATAGCATTGATCCCTTCGATTGTTATCATCTCATACTGATATTATATCGGAGCAACCAAAAAATTACAAAGATTATCGGGAATAATTGCATAATTTTTGTTCCATACTAAACAAAAAACCATCCACTGATTGGGATGGTTTTTTATGTAAATTCAACGGGCAAAAATTCTGCAAATTAGACTGATACCAAAAGCAATCAAAGAAAAAATGACGGCAATCATTAAAAATGAGGTCATCAGAACATTGTATCTCAGTATATCAACAGCCAGTATGGATTGAAACAAACCAATGGCATTGAAAATCAGCAAGACCAAAAATATAAAAACCAGGCCCTTGAAGGCACCCTTGATATCCGCCGGACTCAGGGAGATATGGGAGGAGATACCAATCGCCAAAAACAAAAACAGGTAAAAGCGACCCTTCTTAAAATTCTCGCTGGCGAAAATTAACTTCAGCAATTCCCCATAAGCACTGAACACCCCATTCAATGATTCCAAACTCAGGGTTTCCACCGCCAGACTCTGGGTCACCACTCCCATAAAACTTTCCAGAACCTGGGGTAGCAACAGCGCCAGCAATGCCATGATTACCAGCAGTCCACCAAAAATCGGGGCAATACCAATAAAAAAATTCCCCACCTGATGGTAGATATTTTTAGGATTATAGGCATGATTCACATACCCCATCACCCCATCCCGATCCGGTCGCTGAAACAATTTGATGGCGGTGATTTTATGACCAAAAAGCAGCGCCATCAGGGCGTGGCTGAGCTCGTGAACAGGGGTTCCAACAATCCCGGTGACCATGATGGCATTTCTGCCCAAGCCCTTGTGAAAATTGCGGTTGGATTGTGTTTCCAATATTCCCAGCAGTAGTCCGGCGAGGATAATGACCCCAGTAAAATAAAGGGTTTCCAGACCGGTTTTAGAAAACAGATCAATAATAAACATCGTTTTTCCTTTTGATTATGATTTTTTTGCCCCCGTCCCTTTACCAGGCAGACGGAGATTTTAACCATTATACCGAAAAAAGATTTAGAATTTCATTAGCCGTATCCACCACCGACTTTTCTGGAATTTTATTGTGTATCTGTGATTATTACAGTCTTTCTAGGGTATACATTAGAGCAGCATAGAACAATAACCTGTTATTTGTGAAAAACTCATTCGAAATGAAAAAGAAAGGATAAACAAAATGAAAAAAAACAGAGTTTTACTTGTTTTCTTTGTATTATTGTCAGTACTTCTACTTGCCGGTTGCGGTGGCAGCAATAATACTGCCAAAACCGATGATGGTACTGGCAACGGCGAAAAAAGCGCTACCCTCGATGAAAGCCTCAGTGGCGCAGCGCTCCTCAAAAGCTTGAATTTTAGCTATCCAGACTCTCTTAAGATGACCACAAAAACAGTTATGACCGATAATCTCAGTACCACCTCCACCACCTATACCAAAGGGGACAATTTCCGGATGGAAATGGAAATGCCGGAGATCGGCAAACAGATCACCATCTATAATGCCGCAGAAGGGATAACCTACCAGTATACCGAAGGACAGACAACGGGATTTTCATTTAAGGATCAGGAAATGACCACTGATCTGGGCGATCTGAACCTGGATGAAGGCGTCACCAGCATTGACGACATCACCGACATTTTCCCGGATAACGTGGTAGCCCGGGTAGAAACCCTGGACGGTGAAAAAGTGATCTATATTGAAACCACCGAAAACGACCCTGAAAACGGGGTAATGGATATGCATATGTGGTTTTCAACTAAATATGGCGTACCGCTGAAAACTGAAATTCTCAGCAATGGCACGGTGGTTATGAGCTCGATCGTCACCGATATTTCCGCCGATAACATTGCCGACAGTCAGTTTACCCCGCCATCCAACGTTGTCTTCACTGATTTTTCATCGATGAACCTGGATGATCTCACGACTATCCCCGAACCCTGATCGAGACTGTATCCATCACACCGCAAAAGGCCTGGGCACATGCTCAGGCCTTTATTCGTCTAACGATCAGGGACAGCGAATAAAATATCGAACCCACAAACAGTCTGAACAGAAGAGGTTATTGAAATAACAGTCGTATTTGGTATCTTCCACCAGACTACAACCACTGCGGAGATCGCAGTCAATGCAGGAAGGATACTGATTGTTGTAAACCGTGTTCCAGAAGTTCATTGTGAAGTTCTTTTTAAAAAAAGCTTTACTTTTTGTAAGGATTCAGGTAAAATGATCAAGCAGTAAAAAGTGATCTCGTAGCTCAGCTGGCAGAGCACTACCTTGACATGGTAGGGGTCGTTGGTTCAAGTCCAATCGGGATCACCATTTTTCCCATAAGAAAGCCATTTCTTATGGAGTAATCTAGTTAAAAACTACCATTTTAACCGAATTTTAACCGATAGAAATGACATTTGTTTTTTGAGGTGGATCATACAAGGCGTCTATTAAAGACGCTGTTTTTATTTTTTGCTGTTCTAGCACATGGGTATAGGTGCCCAATGTTTGACTTACGTTGCTATGCCCCAGCAGCTCCTGTACCGTTTTTGCCGGTTCGCCCAGTTCAAATAAGCGGGTTGCATAGGTGTGCCGCAAATCATGAAAAGTCTTGTCAGTAATACCAATACTGGCATAGACTTTTTTTAGTTCCTGTAAAACGTTGGAAGAATCAATCGGTGTATTCACAGGCGTTTTTAAAACTTCACAGAAAATATTATTAAATTGGGAGTTTTGAAAACAAATTTTGAGAGTGTGTTTAATTTTAAGCAGTTTTATCATACTCCATAATGGTCAGCTCACTGGCCAGTGCTTCAGCTTTATCGACGAGAATATCCAATTTTTCAGCGACAGAAGATGAAAAGTATTCTTCACCACACTGATCGCATTTATAACAGGGAACATTCTTAATAATGATGATGCAGTTTTTTAGGTTGGCAAAATAGGTGGTGGTCGCTGTTTCCATTGTGCCATTTTTACAGGTTAAACATTTCATTGTTCGAACTCCTTTCTTGTCTTCATATCCGACATCCATTTATCCGGATCTGGATAATAGGCCGTTACGATTTTTGCAGATTCCCCATTACTGGCAATTACGATATGCAGTGGGGTGTCTGGTGCAATGTAACCTAAGATTAAACAGCTTGGTGTCGGGAAATCATCTGGATAGTCTTCAATAATTGAACCTGACATAACGGCAATCCGTATATGCTTTGGTCGGATATTGCGCTGTTTGCATCGTTCAATAACGTGTTGAGTAAAAAAGACAACGTCTTTTTCATATAGTCCTCTTAAATCTTCAATTTTCATATTGTTACAACCTTATATCTGCTAATTGAAAAATATCATTTTCAGCTTCTGAAGTCTGCAATATCATCTTAAATTTCATAAATTTTGAGCTTCTCCCTGATTTTTTTAATGGAATCGATTAAAAAAATCGTTTGTCCCAATTCCATTTCATCAATTCCTTTATCAAGTGCCTTAAACAGTTCTTGTTCAAATAAATTTTGTTTGGGTTCTTTTACTGGTGAGGTCATACAAATTAACGCCTTTCCATTGTTTACCTGGCCAGCAAAATGCCCCCTGCCAGGAAATGTATCTCGTTTTAAACTAACGCATTATCACCAACGCGATTAAAAAGTCGTTTCTGCTGTCAGGGTAAAGTAATTCCGTTTAATATAGAATTCATTATAGCTAATCGGCATGTTATCTTCCATGGAAATGATATTTTGAGATACCAGAAAACAACAGTCGTCATGATCAAGCTGCAGGTTTTCCCGAACTTCCAGAGGGGGGTGAACGATATCGATGTTGAGAATTTTTTTATGCTGGAACTGCAGTTTCCCCTTTTCCATCAGCCCATGAAAATTAGCAAAGTTGATCACGTCTTCCACAATCGGATTTCCCTTCTGATAGGGTAGAAAAATGGACGCATATTGGATCACCTCTTCTTTTATTTTGGTGGCTTTCTGAATTTTAATGACCTTTTCAAAGGAGCCGATCTTCAGTTCCCGCATCAGTTTGCGACCCGGGGTAATAACGCCCACACTGACCAGTTTGACTTCTTCCACTTCCCCCTTCAGGCTGTCGATTTCATCAAAATAGAACTGGTACTGATTGGCCGTGGGTTCACATACATAGTTCCCCTTGCCGGGAATGGTGTAGATATATTTTTCATTTACCAACAAGGCCAGACTTTTGCGCAGAGTGGTTCGGCTGACATCAAACTGCTCAGCCATTTCGTTTTCCGATGGTAATAGATCTCCGGGTTTTAAGATACCTTTTTCAATTTTTCCTTTGATATCATTGACAATATCAAGATATAGAATTTTTCTCATTGCCCATCACCCATTCACTTCAAAAGCCATTGCTTGCAGATACTGACCCCTTCGATGGCATCGCTGGAGTAGTCATCGGCACCTACATATTTGGCATAATCGGTTCCCGCCAGAGCACCTCCTAAAATGATTTTCAGATCTTCCCGGA
The DNA here is from genome assembly GCF_002237635.1 of Acetobacterium sp. MES1. Lineage (NCBI taxonomy): Bacteria > Bacillati > Bacillota > Clostridia > Eubacteriales > Eubacteriaceae > Acetobacterium > Acetobacterium sp. MES1. The sequence continues at coordinate 3,936 of NZ_MJUY01000014.1, read as the reverse complement.
GCCCCTGGGCAACGATTTCATCAATGACTTCCTTGATGTTCTCTACTACTGAGGTGAGAATTCCACTGATTCCCAGAATAGCGGGTTTTTCTTTGCGGATAATTTCGATAAACCGTTCCGTGGAAACATCGGTTCCCATGTCAATGACTTCAAAACCTTCGGCCCGAAGCATACTGATAAAGATATTTTTTCCGACATCGTGGATGTCGTCAAAAACTGTACCCACCACGATTTTCCCTAGACTCTTCCCATCAATCAGCTGGGTGCTGTCCATGCCCATCATGCTCAGCAGGTTAGATACCAGTTCCCCGGCCATAATCAGATCGGCGATGTAGTACTCACCTTCTTCATAACGAACCGCCACCCGCTGCAGAGCAAAATTCAGTTGATTGGCAATTTCTTTCTTGTCTTTTCCGCTTTCCAGTTCTGCAGCCACCAGAGCCATCGCCCGTTTTTCGTCAATTGCTTCTACCGCGGCAATAATTTTTGTCTCCATTTTTCCCACCTGTATATTAAAACTAAGATTTGTGATCGTTTACCTGGTCTTTTCCAGACTGGCCGGCCATTTCATGTGTCTCATTTTATCATGGAATCCAACTTTTGTCTTTAGCTGACCTTGATATTTTTTAATGGCTTTTTAATGGTTTCAAGTGTATAATCAGGACGAAAACATTTACATCATAATTTGAATTTTAAAGATAGAGGTCGATATGAACGGTTATACAAAAACGCAATTACAAGAAAATCAAAAATATCTGGAACTGTTGTCTCAAAATTTCCCTAATATTACCAGTGCTGTTGGCGAGGTGGTCAATCTCAAAGCGATCCTCAACCTCCCCAAAGGAACCGAGCATTTTCTTACCGATATTCATGGTGAACACGAGGCCTTCAATCACGTCATGCAAAACGCTTCCGGTGCCATTAAACGCAAGGTTCATCAGGAACTGGGAAACACCATCGCCTTTGAAGAACTGGAAGAACTATCTACTCTGATTTACTATCCCGAAGAAAAAATTGATCTGATAAAAAAAGAACGGAGTCGGGAATCTCTGGATAATTGGTATAAACTGACCATTTACCGGCTGGTTAAGGTATGCCGGGCGGCGGCTTCAAAATATACCCGTTCCAAGGTTCGCAAGGCGCTTCCTAAAGACTTTGCCTATATTATGGAGGAGCTGCTTCAGGAAGACGAGCACCGTTTTAATAAACGGGAGTATTACCATGAGATTATTGAGAGCCTGGTCAGTCTGGAACGAGCCCAACACTTTATCGTGGAGATTTCCGGGGTGATCAAACGGCTGACCATTGATCACCTGCATATCATCGGCGATATTTATGACCGGGGGGCCGGTCCTGACGAAGTCATGGATACTCTGATGCGCCATCATTCACTGGATATGCAGTGGGGCAACCACGACATTCTCTGGATGGGCGCTGCTGCCGGTAACGCAGCCTGTATCGCCAACGCCGTCCGAATCGCCCTGCGTTATGCCAACATGGATGTTCTGGAAAACGGCTACGGCATTAACCTGTTACCACTGGCTTCATTTGCCAACCGGGTTTATGGTGACGATCCCTGTACCAAGTTTACTCCCAAAATTTCTGATAGCCACACCGTCTCCGATCAGGAAACAGCACTAATGGCCAAAATGCACAAGGCCATTGCCATGATCCAATTCAAGCTGGAAGAAACCATGATCGACAACCACCCCGAGTACAACATGGCCAAACGGCAACTGTTACGCCGCATTGACTTTGACAATGGCACCGTCGATGTCGAGGGGGTTGTTTACCAGCTTAATGATACCAACTTCCCCACCCTGAATCCGTCCGACCCCTGTACCCTGACTGAAGAAGAAACGCTGGTAATGGATCGTCTTGTTTACGCTTTTCTACACAGTGAAAAGCTTCAGAAACATATCCGTTTTATGTATGCCAAGGGCAGTATGTACAAGGTCTTTAATGATAACCTGCTTTTTCACGCCTGTGTCTTACTAAATGAAGACGGCAGTTTTAAAGCCAAAGAGATCGCCGGGAAAACCTATATCGGCAAAAGTCTGATGGACAAGTTCGACCAGATGGCTCGTGAAGCCTATTTTGGCAAAACTGATCAGGATGAAAACCCCACCCGCACCGACTTTTTGTGGTTCTTATGGTGCCATGAGGATTCACCCCTCTTTGGCAAAGACAAAATGGCCACCTTTGAACGTTATTTCATCGATGACAAAGTACCCCATAAAGAACATCATGCACCCTTCTACCTGTTAATTGACGACGATGAAGAGCTGGCCCGAAAAATTCTGATCGAATTCGGGGTTGACCCGGATCATGGTCACCTGATCAACGGCCATATTCCGGTGAAAGCCACCTCTGGCGAAAGCCCGATCCGGGCCAAGGGTAAACAACTGGTCATTGACGGTGGTTTTGCCCGAGCCTACCAGAAAACCACCGGCATCGCTGGCTATACCCTGACCTACAATTCCTATGGGCTGATTCTGATCAGCCACGATCCTTTTGAATCCGTAGAAAAGGCCATTTCTGACGGGGTTGATATCAAATCCACCCTAATGGTAGTGGAAAAAACCACCGAACGAAAACGAGTTCGCGACACCGATACCGGCAAAGCGATCATGGCTCAAGTGGAGGACTTGGAAATGCTGATCACTGCCTACCGCAAAGGCCTGATCAAGGAAAAACAATACTAAGAATCAACCCCTAAAAAAAAGAATCTCCACCAGACTTTGGTAGAGATTCTTTTTCTATTTTCAGCCTTCATTAAGCTGCTTTTTTTGCATAAGTAAAATGATAGCAAACAGGGATAATAATAGCTCCGCCAATAATATTTCCCAGGGTAACCGGAAGAATATTGTTGAGGAATGCCTGAGCCCAGGTTACGTCTGCGCCACATAAAATCCCCATGGGAATAAAGAACATGTTGGCCACACTATGTTCAAAGCCGGACAAAACGAAGAGCATGATGGGGAACCAGATCGCAAAGATCTTACCAATGATATCTTTGGCCCCGGATTGCATCCAGACTGCCAAACAAACCAGCATGTTACAGAAAATCGCCCGGATAATCACTGGCATTAAAGGAATCGCACATTTAGCTTCGGCAATACCGATAGCTTTTGCTGTCATCGCTTCACCATAGAGACCGCTTTGTGACATTAAATAAGCCAGTAAAACAGATCCCACCAAATTGGCTGCCCAGACCACACCCCAGTTACGCAACATTGCGCCGACGGTAATTTCTTTTTTGAAAAGTGATAAAGTCATCAGGTTGTTACCGGTAAACAGCTCGGCACCACAAATTACTACCAACATCAGGCCAACCGGGAAAACCCCCGCCCCGATGTACTTGGCAAAGGTCGCTTCAAAACCGGTACCAGCACCAGATGTAATAACTGTAAAGCCATAGGCGCCAAATCCGATAAAAACGCCAGCAAAAATACCCAATACGATCATTTTTCCAATTGACAATTTGGCCTTATTGTTACAGCCTTTTACCATATTATCACAGATTTCTGCGGGACTAAAAAAATTCATATTCGTTCTCCTCTTTCAAAATTAAAAATTATAAGGACTCTTTCAGGATTAGTTTATCGTTTTCACACTTAACTGTTTATGAATAATGAATTAAGAGGAATCCCGAAGGATCCCTCAGTTTTCTACTAAATTTTAGCTGTTTCTAGAATAAACCAGCAATTACGCCGTTTTCATCAACATCAATTTTTTCGGCCGCTGGTATTTTAGGAAGACCAGGCATTTTCATGATTTCTCCGGTCAGCGCGACAATAAAGCCAGCACCGGCTGAGATATTAACCTGACGTACTGTGATTCTAAAACCAGTTGGACGACCCAGTTTGGTCTGGTCATCGGTTAAAGAATATTGGGTTTTAGCCATACAGATTGGCACCTTGTCAAAGCCAAGGG